>DASZBP010000350.1:0-9956 GCA_035943915.1 Gaiellaceae bacterium
AGAACGCGATCGGCCGGAGGTAGCACTCGTTCAGGCCGTTCGTCGCGAGCAGCTCGTTGCACGCGCTGCGCAGATCCTCGACCGAGAACGGGATGTCCATGTACAGGAGCTTCGCCGAGTTGTGCAGGCGCTCCATGTGATCGGTGAGGCGGAACACCTCGGGACCCTTCGGCGTGTCGTAACAGCGGATGCCTTCGAACACGCCCGTGCCGTAGTGTAGGCCGTGCACGCCGACGTGGACCTTCGCGTCGGCCCAATCGACGAGCTGTCCGTTCATCCAAATCTTGTCGGTCTCCTGCACCGGGCAGCTCCTTTTCGCGGAACCTGAGACCCGAATCCTACCCAGCGCCGTGGAGGTCAACCGACCTGGCACCGGCCAGGCGGGCGAGCTCCGAGGGCGCCAGACCGGCGACATGACGGCCTGATCCGGCTCCGATCCACACGACCGGGTGGTGAAAAAGCGAGCTTTCGATCAACGCGCCGGACGTGTTCTGCTGCGGGAACGGGGCGACTCCGCCCGGATCGAACCCGGTCGCCTGAACGACTTCCGAGGATGTGGCGACCCGCACCTCGCGCGCCGGCACCGCCGCCGCGACCGCCTGCTCGTCGAGGCGCTGGTCGCCCGGGATCAGCACCAGCAGGAACGCGCCGTCCGCCACCACGACGAGCGTCTTCACGATCTGCGCGAGCTCGCACCCGATCGCGGCGGCGGCATCCCGCGCCGACTGCGTGCCTTCCGGGAACTCCTCGATGCGGGCGTCGACCCCGGCGCCGCGTAGCACTGCGGCGACCCGCTCCACCGCCTCCGGCCAGGGGTTCTGCACCATGCGTGACCGATTCTGCCGTTTCTACGTTTCTCTCACGGAATCGCAAGAATTCGATCGGGGGACGAATGGACGAAATCGCCGCTGCGCGGACGGAAGCGATCTTCCGCGAGGTCAACGAAGCGATCGCCAAGACGGCGACGAGCTTCGATGCCGAGGAAGCAGACTTCGTGTGTGAGTGCGCCGACCCGGACTGCGCCCACAGAGTCACTGCTTCGATCGAGTCCTACGAGCAGGTGCGCTCGGATGGGACGCACTTCCTGCTCGTGCCGGGCCATGAGGAGCCGACCGTCGAGCGCGTGATCGGGCGTGAGGCCTCTTACTGGGTCGTCGAGAAGTTCAGCTCGGTGCTCTCGCGCAACGTGCGGCGGCTCAATCCTCGTCGCGCAACTGGATGACGTACGCGTCGTCCACGCCCTCGCGGAGCTGATCCAGCAGCTCCGCCGGGGCGGCGGAGTCGACCGACAGCGCCATCAGCGCCTTGCCGCCCTCCCGGTTCCGCGACACCGTCATGTTCGCGATGTTCACGCCGGCGGCGCCGAACAGCGTGCCGACGCGGCCGATCACCCCCGGCACATCGTCGTAGCGCAGCAGGATCATCCGCGCTGACAGCTCGATCTCCAGCTCGAAGCCGAGCGCCGAGACGAGCCACTGCCGTGCTTCATTGCCGATCGTCGTGCCTGCAACCCGCGCATCGCCCGCGCGTACGGCCAGCAGGTTCGTGAAGTCGCGGCTGGACGTGCGCTTCGCCTCGCTGACCTCGATACCGCGCTCGGCGGCGATCAGCGGCGCGTTCACGTAGTTCACCCGTTGGTCGACCTGGCCGCGGAACGCTCCGTTCAGCACGGCGACGGTGAGCAGGCGCGTGTCGAACTCGGCGAGCCCGCCGTACACCTCCACCTCGAGGCGCTTCACGTCCGCGCCGCCGAGCTGCAGCGCCAGCCGGCCGAGCCGTGCAGCGAGCGGCAGGAACGGCCCGAGCACCTCGAGGTCATCGGCGCCGACGGTCGGGATGTTCACGGCGTTTGTCACGAGCTTCCCGTCGAGCGCCGCGGCAACTTGCTCGGCCACGATCACGCCGGCACGATCCTGCGCCTCGTCCGTCGATGCGGCGAGATGCGGTGTGAGCACGACGTTCGGCGCCTGGATCAACGGACCGTCATACGGCTCCTTCACGTAGACGTCGATCGCGGCGCCGGCGACCTTTCCCGATTCGAGGCCCGCGATCAGCGCGCCCTCGTCGAGCAGCTCTCCTCGCGCGGCGTTGACGATGCGAACCCCGTGACGCATCTTGGCGATCGCGCCCGCGTCGATCGCGTTGCGCGTCTCGTCGTTCAGCGGGAGGTGCAACGTCAGGAAATCGGACTGCGCGAGCACTTCGTCGAACTCCGCGCGCTCGACACCGAGCTCGCGAAAGCGCTCCGTGGCGACGAACGGGTCGTATGCGACGACCTTCATCTGCAGCCCGATGGCGCGGCGCGCGACCTGGCGCCCGATGCGGCCGAAGCCCAGCACGCCGAGCGTCTTGTCGGCAAGCTCGACCCCACCCCACGTCGAGCGCTCCCAGCGGCCTTCGCGCAGCGCGGCATGAGCCTGCGGGATGTTGCGGGCAAGCGCGACGAGCAAGCCGATCGTGTGCTCTGCCGCGGAGACGACGTTCGACTCCGGCGCGTTCGCGACGACGATGCCGCGCCGTGTCGCCGAGTCGACGTCCACGTTGTCGACGCCGACCCCGGCGCGGCCGATCACGCGCAGCTTCGGCGCCGTCTCGATCAGCTCGGCGGTGACCTTGGTCGCGGAGCGGACGATCAGCGCGTCGGCGTCGTCGAGCGGCGCCTCGGGATCGACGACGACGTCGAAGCCGCGCTCACGCAGCAGCGCTATACCCGCGTCCGCGATCGTCTCGCGGACGACGACCTTCACGCGGCTACAGGCGCTTCGTACGCCTCGAATGCCGCCGCGACCGCGACACCGCGCTCGATGTCCGCGCCCATCTCGGTCAGCGACAGCTCGGTCGCCGCGAGCGCGGCAGCGATGTCGAACACGTCGAACCAGCCGATGTGGCCGATGCGGAAGATCTTTCCCTTGAGGTGCGCCTGGCCGGGCGCGAGCGTGACGCCGTGCTTGTCGCGCAGGTGCAGCAGCAGGTCGTCGCCGTCGATCCCGTCCGGGCAGTGCACGGCGGTCACCACCGCGGCGCCGTCGTTGTCGGGCGAGAACAACTCGAGCCCCATTGCCTTGACGCCGGCGCGCGCGGCGCGTCCGAGCTTCACGTGCCGCTCGAATGCCGCTTCGAGGTCGAGCATTCCCAGCGCGACGTCGAGGCCCTTGATCAGCGACACGGCAGGTGTGAACGCAGCATCGGACTTGTCCTGCGCCTTCTTCGTCGCCGCCCAGTCGAAGTAGAAGCTGCGGGACGGCTTCGTGCGGTCCCACAGGCGCTCGGGCACGCTCACCATCGCGAGCCCGGGCGGCGTCATCAGCGCCTTCTGCGAGCCGGAGATCACGACTTCGATCCCCCACTCATCGGTCTCGAGCGGGACGGCGCCCAGGGAGCTGATGGCGTCGACCACGAGTGTCGCATCGCCGACCGCTTCCTTGATCGCCTGCACGTCCGAGACGACGCCGGTCGACGTGTCGGACTGCTGGCAGAACACGGTCTCCGCGCCCGCGTCGCGGACGGCGGCGCCGACCTCCGCCGGGTCGGGGTACTCGCCCCACTCGTACTGAATCGGCACCACGTCGAGCCCGTGCGACCGCGTGATCGCGAGCCAGCGCTCACCGAACGAGCCGTGGCTGACGACCGCGACACGGTCGCCGGGCGCGCAGAGGTTCGCCGGCGCCGACTCCATGGCGCCCGTGCCGGACGCGGTGAAGAGCAGCACGTCGCCCTGCGTACGGAAGACGTCGCGGAGGCGCGAAAGCGTTCGGTCGTAGACCTCACGGAAGTCTGGGCCGCGGTGGTGGACGATCGGCTCGGCGGTCGCAGCAAGTACCTCCGGCGGGACGGGTGTCGGCCCGGGCGCGAAGAGGTAGCGCTTCTCCATCTCCCTACGTTAGCGGGGCTACCGGAAGCTGAGGATCTGCTGGTACGTCGGGCGGTTCGTCCAGCGCATCGTCGCGGGCAGGAAGCCCGGCGCGAACTTGATCCGCTCGGCCGTCGCATCCGCACGCGTGCCGAGCGCGGGGACGGCCGCAGCCAGCGCAGCCCAGAGTGCCTGCGAGCACGCGACCACGTCGCCGCGGCCGCAGTAGCGCTCGTGGTACTTCAGCTTCACCGGCAGACCGAGCACCGTGCGTAGGTCCTTGTCGACGTAGCCGTACCACCCGTCCTCGTAGGCGGAGCCCTGCGAGCTCGGCGCCTGGTCGCGGCCGATCAGCTCCGCGAGCCGGTCGGTCAGCGGGCCGAGCACCGGGGACAGCACCGCATCGGCGATGTGCGGCCACGCGGCGTCGAGCAACGCGGCTCCGGGGTCGTCGATCTTCCCGTCGAGGTCGCGGTCGAGCCGCGACCCCCCGGCTTTCGCCCAGGCAGCGATCGTCTCGCGCACCTGCTCCGCCTGCGGCGACGGCGCAGCGGTCTTCTGCAGGACGCCGTCGACCTCGGGCCACACCAGCACCGCACGCAGGTCCTGCGTCGCCGCGGTGTTCATGGCGCGCACCAGGTCGAGCGGCGAGTTCTTTCCGGCCTTCACGCCGCGGCTCAGCAGCTGCACGCGGTACGTCGACCCGTACGACCACTTGTCGTCGGCCGCCGCGAACTTCGGCGCGGGCTTGTTGTTCCAGTTGACGATTTGGCCGCTTGCGGGATCGATGGCCGAGGGATGTGCTGCGGGCGCGAGGAAGCCGCGCCAGTCGTAGTCCCCGGTGCCGGCCGTCGGGAAGGCGGGGTCGATCCCCGGCGCGCGCACCGGCAGTCGGCCGCACGACACGTACGCGATGTCCTTGCTGTCGACGTAGAACCCGTTGAACACCATCTCGAAGCGCGACAGGTCGTGGACGAACTGCTTCGCCGAGGACATGCGGCCCGTCGACAGCGAGTAGACGTCGAGCGCGGCGTTCAACTCGCGTCCGCGCGTGGTGCGATCCTCGGCAAGCGCGACGCGCGCGCCGTGCACGGTGCCGTAGCCGAACACGGGGCCGTGCACCGTCTCGTAGAAGCTGACCGGCGCAGGCTGCCCGCTGGTGATGATCGTGCCGGCGTCGAAGTGGGTCATCGGCCGGCACGCGCCCTTGTAGAGGTAGTGATGATCGTCGCCGCCGCAGAGCGTCTCGGCGAACGTGTCGATGTTGTCGGAGTTCGCGGACGTGAACGACCAGCCGTAGCCCGGCCCGCGTCCGATCAGAACGTTCGGGATCCCGGCGAGCGAGCCTCCTCGCACGTGCAGCCCGCCGCCTTCCATGTCGACTTCCCAGAAGAACTCGGGATAGAAGTAGCCGAGTTGCGGGCCCGCGACCATCAGCGGGTGCCCGGTGGTCGAGCGCTTTGCCGAGACGAGGATCGCGTTCGACATCGATGCGTGGTCCTCCGGTGGCTGCGCGCTGGCGTCGTCGACCATCGCATTGCCGACGTCGGGTGCGCCCTCGAGCGGCGGCCCGAACGGGAACGCCTTCGACAGTGTCGTCGGCGCGTCGGGGTCGTTCAGCTCGCTGAGATCCTGGTACGTGAGCAGTCCGTCGTGGCCGCCAAGCCGCTTCACGAGCGCGTCGTAGAACTCGGACCGACGCGTCTCGTCGCCGCCGCCTGCACCGAAGCGCGCGCCGAGGAGACACGTCGCCGCGACGACGTCGTTTCGGTTCCACGGAGGGATCGGCAGGTTGGCCGCCTTCCGCTGCGCGTTGATGCCCGCGACGTACGCGTCGATGTCCTTCAGCTCCTGGTGGCCCGTCGCGCCGCCGTCCTTCAGGAACGCGATCTGCTGCGCGAGGTACGCCTCGACCTCAGGGCTCGGCTTGAACTGCTTCCCGGACAGCGCGACGGAGAAGGCGTTGTACCCAGGCGCGTCGATGCACGCGAGACGGCCAGGGCCGCGCGCGAGCTCCATCAGCACACCGCGATCCTCGGCGGCCGCGTAGCCGACGCCGTAGAAGACGTTCGACTCCGTCTTTCCGAACACGTGCGGCACGTCGAACGAGTCGCGCTTGATCGTGACGCCGCGACCGGGATGCTCGACGCGCGAGGCCTTCTCCTTGCCGGTCCACAACGGCTCCGCCTTGAAGTCCGTCTGGATGTCGCGCGCCGTGACCTGGCTGAACTTCGCGGTCAGGGCGTCGTACATCGGCACCTGATCCTGCGACGACTTCTGGAAGTCGACGCCGCCGTAGTTGCCCGGCGGGAGGATGTCGCGCGCGATGATCGCGCGGTCGAGGCGCGGTGTGGCGCCGGCGCTCGTGCCGACGGCGACGAGCAGGACAAGGCAGGCGATCAGCGCGGCGCGCACGTTGCGGCGAGACTACAACCGTGAACGCGGTCCTGTCATTCGCTGCGGCCCTCCTCTCGCTGCGCCTCGCGGGCCTGCTCGCGCGGGAGCGGCGCTGGGCCTGGGCGGGCGGGCTGCTGTCGTTCGCGGCCGCCGCCGCAGCCATGGCGTGGGGCTCCGCCCACGGCTGGGACGCGCGGGCGTTTCGGGTCTACTACCTCGCCGGCGCGCTGCTCTCGGCGCCGCTGCTCGGAGTCGGGTCGCTGCAGCTGTGGGGGCGCCGCTGGGCGGGTGCGGCCGGGCTCGTGTGGGCCGGCCTGTCCGTCGGCATTGCGCTCGCGATGGGCGTGCACGGGAGCTTCGGCACGGCAGTTCCGCGCGCGCAGTCGCACGTCGATGCCGTCGCGCGCGTCGCGGCGATCGTCGGCTCGTCGGCGGGCGCGCTCGCGGTCGTGCTGGTCGCAGTGCTGACAGTGAAGCGCAGGCCGCTCGCAAATGCGCTCGTCGTTGCCGCCGTCGGAGCGGCGGCCGCTGCGTCGGCACTCACGCAGACCGCGGTGGCGGCGGCCGCGGCCTGCTTCGCGGCCGCCGCGGTGCTCCTGTACGCGGGCGTTAGAGTGCCGTGATGCGTGCGCTGCTCCTCGGCTGCGTCGCCGTCCTTGCCGCGGGCCTCGCACTTGCCGCGCACGGCGGGACGAGTGGTCCGACGTATTACAAGGACGTTGCGCCGATCCTCGACGCGAAATGCGCGTCATGTCACCGCCTCGGCGGAATCGCGCCGTTCTCGCTGACCACGGGTGCTGTGGCAAAGCAGCATGCGGCCGGAATCGTCGCGATGACGAAGGCGGGGCTCATGCCGCCGTGGATGCCCGGCGCGGACTCCGCCGCTCTGATCGGGCGCGACACGCGCCGCCTGACTCCGTCACAGCTGTCCACGCTCGCGTCGTGGGTCGCCAACGGCGCGCCGCTCGGCAACCCGGCCAACCTGCATGCGAAGCCGACGGCCGCCGCAGGCCTCACCGGCGCGGGCACGACGGTCCGCCTCGAGCCGCCGAAGGCCTACCTCCCGCACGCCGCGGGCGGCGCGATCGACGACTACCACTGCTTCGTCCTGAACCCGCACCTGAAGCACGACATGTACGTGACCGGCGCGCTGATCAAGCCGCAGCGCACGGGAATCGTCCACCACGTGATCCTGTACGAGGCGTCGGGCTCGCTCGCCGCGTCGGCCGATCAGCTGAACGCCGCGCACGGCGGCAAGGGCTGGACGTGCTCCGGCGGGCCGAACCTGCCGCTCGACCTCAGCGCGCCCGACTCGGTCGACCGGCTCGGACAGCCGCCGTGGATCGCCGCGTGGGTGCCGGGTCACACGACGAACGCGCTGCCGAAGGGCACCGGCGTGCTGCTGCATGCGGGCGCGCGCATCGTGATGCAGGTGCACTACAACCTGATCGAGGCCGCAGGCCCAGACCGGTCACAGGCGTGGCTCAAGCTGCGCCCGGCGTCCACGGGGCTGACGCGGCTGCAGACGAAGCTGATCGCGGCGCCGGTCGAGCTTCCGTGCCCGGACGGCACCGGCGGCGTCGAGTGCACGAGGCAGCAGGCGTTCCAGGACGAGGTGACCAAGTACGGCGCGGAGAACGCGTACATCCCGACTGCGCTGCTCGCGCTGTGCGGCAAGACGCTGTCCGACTACCCGCAGCAGGTCGGCGCCGGGACGGCGATCGGCACGTCATGCGATCGCCCGGTGAAGCAGCGCGAGACGATCTACGGCGTCGCCGGCCATATGCATTTGCGTGGGAAGGACATCTCGGTGGTTGTCGACCCCGGGACTGCGAAGCAGCAGACGCTGTTGCACATCCCGGCGTGGGACTTCCACTGGCAGGACGTGTACTACCTCGTGCATCCCGTGACGGTCGGCCCCGGCGACACGATCCGCGTGTCGTGCAGTTTCGACAACTCGAAGGCCGACCAGCCGGTCATCGGCACGAAGCAGCTCGCGCCGCGCTACGTGCTCTGGGGCGAAGGCACGACGGACGAGATGTGCCTCGGCATGCTCTCCGTAGCGACCGGCTAGCCGCCGAGCTTCTCGCGGACGCGGTCGTTCACGACGCGCGGGTCGGCCTTGCCCTGCGTCTCCTTCATCACCTGTCCGACGAAGAAGCCGAGGAGGCCATGCTTGCCGCTGCGGTACTGCTCCGCCTGGGCGGGGTTCGACTCGATGATGCGGTCGATGACCGGGTCGAGCTCCGACGCGTCGGCAACGACCTTCTGCTCGAGATACGGCGCCGCCTCGAAGCCGGGGTCGCCCACCCTCGACAGTGCCTCGTCGAACGCGGCGCGCGGGATCTCAGAGCGCGCGGACACGAGCTTCGCGAGCTCCGCCGAGTTGACTGCACCCGGCGAGATGCCAGTCGCGACGAACGCGTTCGCGAGCACGTTCGCAGCCTCCTTCGTGTCGGCGCCCGCGGCAATGACGTCGGACCACAGGAGGTCGAGGCCACCGGTGACGAGCACGTCCGCGTCGTAGAACGACAACGCGTCTGCGATGCGCAGGATGCGCGCGCCGGGTAGCTCGCCGATCTGCGAGCGCATGCGCTCGACGAGGTCAGCCGACGGATGGACCGGCACGAGATCCGGCTCCGGGAAGTAGCGGTAGTCCTGCGCCTCTTCCTTGGAGCGCATCGGCGGCGAGTCCTCCTGCGCGGGATCGAAGTGCAGCGTCTCCTGCTCGACGACGCCGCCCCCCTCGTAGACACGGATCTGCCGCGCGATCTCACGCTCGATCCCCTTCGCTGCGAAGTTGAATGAGTTCATGTTCTTCAGCTCCGTGCGCGTGCGCAGCTCGCCCGAGCCCGCGGGACGCACCGAGACGTTGACGTCGAAGCGCATCGAGCCCTTGTCGAGCTCTGCATCCGATAGCCCGAGCTCGACGACCGTCTGCCGCAGAAGCTGCAGGAACCGCTTCGCAGTCTCGGCGTCGTGCAAGTCGGGCTCGGTGACGATCTCGACGAGCGGCGTTCCGCCGCGGTTGAAGTCGACAAGCGTCGCCGTCGCGCCGTGGAGGCGGCCGGACGCAGCGACGTGGACGTTCTTCGCAGCGTCCTCTTCGAGATGCGCGCGCGTGATGCCGATGCGCACGACGCCGTTCTCCGTCGGCACGTCGAGATGACCGTTCGCGCAGAGAGGCTCGTCGTACTGGCTGATCTGGTACGCCTTCGGCAGGTCTGGATAGAAGTAGTTCTTGCGGTGGAACACCGCGCGCTCGGCGATGTCGCAGTCGAGCGCGAGCCCGAGCTTGATGCAGTCCTCGATCGCGCGCTTGTTAGCGACCGGCAGCGCACCGGGGAACGCGAGGCACACCGGGCACGTCTGCGTGTTCGGTCCGCCGCCGAAGGCGTTGCGGCACCGGCAGAACATCTTCGTGTTCGTCTTCAGCTGGACGTGGATCTCCAGCCCGATCACCGCCTCCCAGTTGTTTCCCTTGGTCAACGCAGCCGCTCCGGGACGATGTCGAAGCCGATTGCCTGCTCGAGTGCGTGACCGGCGCGGAACAGCGTGTTCTCGGCGAACTGCGCGCCGATCAGCTGCAGGCCGACCGGCAGGCCCTCGGACAACCCACACGGGATGGACATGCCGGGCAGGCCGGCCATGCACGACGGGATCGTCAGGAGGTCGTTCAGGTACATCGCGATCGGGTCGTGCACCTTCG
>DASZBP010000351.1:0-10206 GCA_035943915.1 Gaiellaceae bacterium
GCGCCGACGTTCTCGTCGCGGCGCTGCGCGGGCGCATCCCGATCGGCGTCGCGTCGAACTCGAGCCGGGAGCTCGTCGAGACCGCGCTGCGCGGTGCCGGACTCGGCGAATTCGATGCGATCGTCGCCGCCGAGGACGTCGCGGTGGCGAAGCCCGCGCCGGACGCCTACCTCGAGGCATGCCGCCGTCTCGGCGTCGAGCCGGGCCGCGCCGCCGCGATCGAGGACTCTCCGGCCGGCGCCGCCGCCGCGAAGGCGGCGGGCATGCTCGTGATCGGGCTCGACCCCACCGGGACGGTGAAGCTCGACGCGGCCGACATCGTCGTGCAGTCGTTGCGGGAGCTCGAGTTCTCCAATCCGCAGGGCTAGGGCGATTCGTATCCTTTCCGGCATGACGGAGACCGCGTTCCGCCCAATCCCGTTCGAGCCCGACCGTGTCGCCGCCCACGAGGGAATCGAGCACTCCCGCGAGTTCCTCGCGCTCATGCGCAGGCGCCGCTCGATCCGGCAGTTCTCCACCGAGCCGGTCCCAGTCGAGCTGATCGAGAACGCGATCGCGACGGCCGGCACGGCGCCGTCGGGCGCGAACCAGCAGCCGTGGACGTTCGTGGTCATCTCCGACCCGCTCGTCAAGGCGCGCATCCGCGCAGCCGCGGAAGAAGAGGAGAAGCTGCTCTACGAACGGCGCGCGACGCAGGAGTACCTCGATGCGATCGAGCCGATCGGCACGGACTGGCACAAGCCGCACATCACGGATGCGCCGTATTTGATCGCCGTCTTCGAGCAGCCGACCGGCTTCGACGAGAACGGCGAGAAGCGGAAGCACTATTACGTGCGCGAGTCGGTCGGGATCGCCGTCGGCTTCCTGCTCGCGTCACTGCACGCCGCCGGTCTCGCGGCGCTCACGCACTCTCCGGCCCCGATGGGCTTCATGTCGAAGATCCTCGGCCGCCCGGAGAACGAGCGGCCGCTCCTGCTGATTCCGGTCGGCTACCCGGCGCCCGGCGCGACCGTCCCGACGCTCGGCAAGAAGTCGCTCGACGAGATCTCAGCCTTCGTCTAGCGCCGGCCGCGTCTTCTCCGGGTGGGGCAAGTGCGGGTGGGGGAGATGCGGATGGTGGATCTCGTCTGCGTACGCGAGCTCCACGGGCGTGACGTCCGGCTTCCTGATCTGCAGGAACGCGACGAGCGCGACGATCACCGCCAGAAACGCGTAGCTCGTGACCGACGTGCCGAGGTTCAGGCCCTGGTTGCCCTTCTGCGACAGGAAGTCACCGGTGGAGGCTCCGAGCGGGCGGGTCATGATGTACGCGAGCCAGAACGCAAGGACGCCGTTCATGCTCGTGAAGCGCCAGAGGATCGCGATCACCGCGATGATCGCCACGAACAGCAGCAGCGTCGTGAGGTAGCCCAGGCTGAACTTCTCCGCGATCAGGTCGCCGACTGCAGTGCCCGTCGAGAAGGTGACCAGGATCGCCAGCCAGTAGAACGCCTCGCGGCGGGTGGTGCGGATCGAGTGCATCGACAGAGTGCGCTCGACGAGCCACCACACGAGGAACACGACCGCGAGCAAGATGACGGAGACGATCGTGATCGCCCACATGTTGTTCGGCTGATCGCCGTTCCCTTCGAACTGGTCGGTGATCTGAGTGCCGACGAGGCTGATGACGACGATGTTCGCCCAGTAGATCGCAGAGACGTAGCGCCGGCACGTGAACTGCATCGCCAGCAGCACCGCGAGCACACCCATCGTGATCAGCATCACCCGGAGCGCCGCCGAGTCGAGTGCGCGGACGCTTGCGTTGTCGCCTCCGGCCCAAGTCGTAGTGAGGTTGTCGGAGAAGGTCTCGCCGATCGTCGTGCAGAGGCACTTGATCACCCAGAAGTAGAGCGTCACCTCGGGCACCTTGTTCAGCATCTGGCGGGCGCTCAAGCGGCGTGGGTCTACCGCAGAAGAAAATGTCATTTGCGCAAAGTCGCGTTCGATTGTGAGATCTGCCTGAGAGGATTGGTAGGCGCCGGTTAAGTGACACGAAGCGCTTGCTACCGTCCTGAGCGTCGCGGGGCGTGGCGCAGCCTGGTTAGCGCGCCGGTCTGGGGGACCGGAGGTCCCGAGTTCAAATCTCGGCGCCCCGACTGAACCACACGAGGGAGGGGTACAACGGAGACGTGCTCCTCGCCCTCGATGCAATCCGGTTCCACCGTTACGGCCTGAGCGGCCGTGAGCCGCTGCTCTTCTTGCTGGCCGGCTCCATCCTCACGTTCGCCCTCACCCGCCTGTACACGCGGGTCGCGCGCGTGCGGATGTGGGGGAGCGGCCGCGTCGGCGAGGTGCACCTGCACCACATGGTGCTCGGCAACCTGCTGATGCTCGTGTCCGGTCTGGGCGTCATCGCATTCCAGCCCCACGACATCGGTCTCGACCTGTTCGCGATCGGGTTCGGCGCGGGGGCCGCATTCGTCCTCGACGAGTGGGCGCTGACCGTGCACCTGCGTGACGTCTACTGGACTCCCGAGGGCCGCCACTCGATCGAGATGAGCATCCTCTGGATGCTGCTCGGGCTGCTGCTCCTCGCCGGGATCGCGCCGTTCGGCATCCACGACCACACCGAGGTGCCGCGCATCATCGGCTTCGCCGCTGTCGCGATTGCGATGGTGCTCTCGGCCATCACCTGCCTCAAGGGGAAGCTGACCCTGGGACTGCTAAGCATCTTCCTGCCGCCGGTCGGGCTGATCGCCGCGTGGCGCCTGGCGCGGCCGGGGTCGGTCTGGGCGCAACTCTTCTACGACAAGGACAAGCTGCGGTGCTCGGAGGAGCGCTTCGATCCGCAGATGTCACGCCTCGAGGGACGACGGCACTGGTTCGCCGACTTCCTTGGCGGCCGCCACGACCTGCAGCACTAGTCGCGCACGACCAGCTGGTCGCCGGCACCGATCGCCGCTGCGCCGCCGACGCCGAGCTCGATCGTCACCTTCGCGCCCTTCGCGCCGGCGGTCTTCCACGGCTGCAGGTCGCGCACGACCTTCACCACGCGCAGATCGCCGTCGCAGAAGACGACGTCGAGCGGGATGCGCATGAAGAACATGTGAATCGAGCCGGCGGGCCGGAAGAGCATCCCCTCGTTCGGCGCGAGCGCGGTGCGGCCGAGGAGGCCCTTCATGCGCTGCAGCGGCTTGTCCGCGATCTCGAGTTGCGCGATCACGGTGCCGTCGGCCTTTGCCAGAGTGGACATCAGTCGGCTCTTGTACCCCCTCAGGCGGATTGACGGAACGTCGTTCGGCGGCAGCGAAGACCCGAAGGCCACTAACCTGGGGGCGTGGAGCAGCAGTTCGTCGCGCTCGGCCACGCAGGCAGCGATGCCTACGCCGGCCTCGAGACCTTCCCCAACCCGGGTGTGGAGCGGGTCGAGCTCGTCAGCGACGAGCTCACCGCGGTCTGCCCGATCACCAACCAGCCCGACTTCTACGTCGCGACCATCGCGTACGAGCCGCAGCGGCTTTGCCTCGAGTCGAAGTCGGTCAAGCTCTACCTCGCGCATTTCCGCGACCAGGGCGCCTTCTGCGAGGCGCTCGCCGTCCAGATCCGGGACGAGGTCTCCGCCGCCCTCGAGCTCGACGGCGGGGCGGTCCACGTGACGCTCCGCCAGAAGGCGCGCGGCGGCATCACGATTACCGCCTCGATCTGACAAGGAAGGGCCGAATGGCCCTTGAATCATCCGGCAGCAGTGCTAGATGATCGGTCTAGGCCCGAGGGCCGCCCAACCCCCAGTCAATGCGGCGCACCTTCTTCTTGTCACTGCTTCTCCTGGCGCTGCCTGCGTCTGCACTGGCGCACGGCTCCGGAGGCACGCCCGTCCGTGTGACGGCGTTCTACTACCCGTGGTACGGAACGTCGACCCAGGACGGCGCGTACCAGCACTGGGGCCAGGACGGGCACGCGCCGCCGAACGACATCGCGTCGTCGTACTACCCGGCACGAGGGCTCTACTCGTCGAGCGACCACTCGGTGGTCGACGAGCAGATGCGCGAGATCCGCGACGCCGGGATCGACGAGATCGCCGTGTCGTGGTGGGGCCGCGGCTCCGACGAGGACAGGCGCCTCGCGCTCGTGCTGCAGTCGGCGAAGGACGCGGGCGTGCAGGTCGCGGCGCATCTCGAGCCGTACACCGGACGCAGCGTCGCGTCGATCGCAGATGACGTCGCGTACCTGAAGACGATCGGCATCTCGACCTTTTACATCTACCGCGCACTCGACCTACCGGTCGCCGACTGGGCGGCCGCGCAACCCGAGCTTCACGCCGGCGGCGGGACGTTCTTCGCGCAGACCGGCATGGTCGGCGCTGCGGCGGCAGCCGGCTTCGACGGCATCTACACGTACGACATTGTCACGTTCGGCGGCAACACCTTCGCACGCATCTGCAGCGAAGCTGCGAAGCGCCATCTCCTGTGCGCGCCGTCGGTCGGCCCGGGCTACGACGCGCGGCGCGGCGACGGCGACCCGCGCGTGAAGCTGCGCCGCAACGGCCGCACGTACGACGCGATGTGGCGCGCCGCCATCCAGACGCATGCCGACCGCGTGACGATCACGTCGTTCAACGAGTGGCACGAGGGAACGCAGATCGAGCCGGCCGCAGCACCCGCCCGCCGCGGCACGTATCGCTATCTCTCCTACAACGGCGCGTGGGGGCAGAAAGGCGTGTCGGCGGAGTACGCGTACCTGAACCGCACGCTCTACTGGTCGAACGTCTTCCGCAACACCGTGCCGTCGCAGCTGAACACCAAGGCTTCGAAGAGCCCGTCTTCCGCGACCCCGCGCAGCTGAGGATCGTCCAGGTCGACGATCGCGTCGGGCACCGACTCGAGCCCAAGTGCCGCCGCGCCTTCGTCCGAGCCGAATGAAAGCAAGGCGTCGAGCGAGATGACGCCGCGCGCCCCGTTTTGGCGGCGCGCGATCCCTTCGAGCTCCCGGAGCTCCTCCAGCGGATCGATCCGCGCGTTCGAGTCCGAGCCGATGCACATTCCGATTTCGCGATGGCACACACGGGCGACCGGCAGGAAGCCGTCACCGAGATTCGACTCGGTCGTCGGGCACGCGCAGATCCGCGAGCCGGTTTCCCCGAGCAGGTCGAGCTCGTGGCCGTCGGCGTGCGTCGCGTGCACGACCGTCGAGTGGGGGCCGAGACAGCCGGAGTCGTAGAGCAGCTCGATCGGGCGCATGCCGGTCTCGGCAAGGCACTCCTCGATCTCGCGCGGCTGCTCGTCCGCGTGGACGTGCAGCGGCAACCCGTGCTCGGCTGCGTACCGGCCGAGCTCGTGCAGCGCGTCGGGCGGGCACGCGCGCACGGAGTGAGGGGTCACGCCGACCGCGATGCCGCTTGCCCGAAGCGCTTCGAGCTCCGCGAGGTACGCGGTGACGGACGCCTGCCGGAAGCGGTCCGACCCGCCACGCAGGTAGCAGGCGTAGAGGCAGACGAACTCGATGCCGGCGTCCTCGGCGGCCGCCGCGGCTGCCCGCGCCTCGTCGAGGCCGAGGTAGTGGAACTCGCCGACCGCCGTGTAGCCGTTCATGCGCAGCTCGCGGTATGTGGCCGCGTATTCGCGGCGGAGCTCGTCGACGGAGATCGATTCGGCGATCGCGATCATCCCGTCGCGCCACGCCCAGAAGTCGCCGCCCGGCGCCCGTCCGCGCATCAGGCGCTGGAAGGCGTGGCAGTGGGCGTTCACGAATCCGGGGATGGCAAGCGTCGGCACCGGACTATCCTCTCAGCAGTGGCGACTCGCACGGTCAACGCATCGCTCGCGCAGCTGCCGAACGCGCTGACGCTGATGCGGCTGGCCATGATCCCGGTTTTCGTGGTCCTGGTGCTGGCCTGTAACCGGGGCCACTCGTGGCCGGCCGCGATCGTCTTCGGCGTCGCCGGCACGACCGACCAGATCGACGGCTTCCTGGCGCGGCGCTGGAACGTCGAGTCCGCGTTCGGCAAGCTCGCCGACCCGCTTGCCGACCGGCTGATGATCAACGCGGCAGTCATCCTGCTGATCCACGCGGGCCGGCTTCCGCTGGTCGCGCTGGTCATCCCGCTGCGCGACATCCTTGTGCTGATCGCCACGCCACTGGCGATCGGACGGGGATACGAGTTCCAGGTCAACCTGCTGGGTAAGGCTGCAACATGGCTCCTCTATGCCGCACTCGGCTTCATCCTTGCGACGCAACCCGCGACCGACTGGCCGCTCTGGGTGTTCTGGGCCGGCCTCGCGCTGGCGTTCGTCTCCCTGGCGCAGTACCTGGTGAAGGCTCGGCGTGAGCTGACATGAAGGCCGTCGTCATGGCGGGCGGGGAGGGCACACGCCTTCGGCCGCTCACCTCCAACCAGCCGAAGCCGATGGTCCCGATCGTCGGCAAGCCGTGCATGGAGCACATCCTCGAGCTGCTGCGCGAGCACGGCTTCCGCGACGTCGTCATCACCGTCGCGTTCCTGCCGCAGGCGATTCGCTCGTATTTCGGCGACGGCGAGCCGATGGGCCTGAATATCGAGTACTCGGTCGAGGAGAACCCGCTCGGCACCGCCGGCTCGGTGCGGCTCGCGAGCGACCGTCTCGACGACACGTTCCTCGTGATCTCGGGCGACGCGCTGTGCGACATCGACCTCGGCAGGATCATCGAGTTCCACAAGCAGAAGGGCGCGGCCGTCACGATCGGCCTCAAGGCGGTCGAGAACCCGCTCGAGTTCGGCATCGTCGTCACGGATGAGGACGGGCGCGTGGAGCGCTTCCTCGAGAAGCCGTCGTGGGGGCAGGTGTTCTCCGACACGATCAACACCGGCATCTACGTCCTCGAGCCGGAGGTGCTGCGCCACGTGCCGAAGGACCGGCCGTTCGACTTTTCGAAGGAGCTGTTCCCGCTGCTGCTCGAGATGGGACGGCCGATCTACGGCTACGTCTGCGACGGCTACTGGCAGGACATCGGGAACATCGACCAGTACCGGCAGGCGAACTTCGACGCGCTCGACGAGAAGGTGCGCCTGAACATCGACGGGCTGCGCATACGCGGCGACGTATGGCTCGGCGACGGCGTCGAGATCGACGACGTCGAAGGCGTCGAAGGCCCGGCGTTCATCGGAACGAACTGCACGATCTCGCCGGAGTCGTCGGTCGGGCCGTATTCGGTGCTCGGCCCGGGCACGACGCTACGCGAGCGATCGCGGATCTCGCGCACGGTGGTCGACGCGTCGACGTACATCGGGCGGAGCGCAGTCGTCGAAGGCGCGGTCATCGGACGCAACTGCGACATCAAGGCGCACGCGCGCGTGCACGAAGGCGTTGCGATCGGCGACCAGGTGACGCTGGGCGACCAGTCAGTGATCTTCCCAGGCGTTCGGATCTACCCGTACAAGGAGGTCGAGTACGGCGCGCAGATCCACGAGAGCCTGATCTGGGAGTCGCGCGGCACGACGCGCCTGTTCGGCAAGGACGGCGTGCTGGGCCTCGTGAACGTCGATCTCACTCCTGAACTTGCAGTGCGCTTCGGATCGGCGATGGGTACGGCGCTGCGCCGCGGAGCGCGCGTCGTCGCGAGCCGCGAAAGTGCACCGGCGTACCGCATGATCAAGCGAGCGCTCATCTCCGGGATCAACTCGACGGGCGTCTCGGTCGCGGACCTGCGCACGTTGCCGGCGCCGGTCGGCAAGCACTTGCTGAAGACGCAGAGCTACGACCTTGCGTTCCACGTCGGCGCGTCGACGACAGATCCGGAGGCGGTACAGATCCGCCTGTTCGAGCGTCCCGGTGTGGCGCTCTCGGCCGCGACGCAGAAGGAGATCGAGAAGCATTTCACGCGCCAGGAGCTCCGCCGCTCGCCGTTCGCCGATGTCGGCTCGATCACCTACCCGGCACGCGCAAGCGAGAGCTACGCGAGCGAGCTGCTGGACGGGCTCGATGTCGACCGCGTCAGCGATCGCGCGTTCCGCATTGTCGTCGACTTCGGCTACTCGGCCGGCAGCTTTGTCGCGCCGCTTGTGCTTGGGCCGCTCGGCGTCACCGCGATCTCGCAGCATCCGTTCGAGTCGGACTCCGCGTCCGGCCCGGTGCGCCTGCACGAGACGATCCAGGAGGCGCGGCGGCTCGTCGGCCCGGTCAACGCGGATCTCGGTGCCGTCTTCGACCGTTCGGCCGAGCGGCTGTACCTGATCGACGAGCAGGGCCGGGAGATCTCGTCCGCGCAAACGTTGCTGCTCTTTGTACAGCTCCTGCGCGAGAACGGCCATCACGGCAAGATCGCAGTGCCGATCAACGTGACGAGCCAGGTCGAGAACATCGCCGGCGACGCGCTCGAGGTCGTGCGCACGCCGGCCGCGCTCGCCGACCTGACGCGCACGGCGGCGTCCGAGGGGTTCATCTTCGCGGGAGCGACCGGCGGCGGCTACGTGTTCCCGGACTTCCTGCCCGCATACGACGCGCTCGGGTCGCTCTGCAAGCTGCTCGAGCTCCTCGCGCCGATGGACCGGCCGCTCTCGCAGCTCGTCGAGGCTCTGCCGCACCCGACGCTCGTGCATCGCCAGCTGCAGTGCCCTTGGGGGCTGAAGGGCACGATCATGCGCGTGCTCAACGAGCGCTACGCCGACGGGAACGTTGACCTGCGCGACGGAATCAAGATCTTCGACGGCCGAGGCTGGGCCCAGGTTCAGCCCGATCCGGACGAGCCGCTGATCCACATCTACGCCGAGGGCGAGACCGAAGAGGTCTCGCGCGAGCTCGAAGCGGAGTTCGAGGCGCTCGTGGCTGAGCTGATCGGCCAGGAGGAGTTCGCCGGCCGCTAGTGGCCGAACTCTCGGAGGACGAGTTTCAGCTGCTCTACGGCCGCTGGCAGCCACTCAAGCCGCGTGAGGTGGGGGAGCTCCTCGACGGCGCGCCGTTTCGCTGGTGGATCGGCGGAGGCTGGGCGATCGAGGCGGCCGGCGGAACGCCGCGCCGGCACGACGACACAGATGTCGTGATGCTGCTCGACGATCTGCCGACGGTGCGCGAATGGCTCGCCGAGTTCCATCTCTGGGAAGCGCACGCCGGGGCGCTCCAGCCTCTGCTGGCAGAGGACGAGCCGCGCGAGGGCCGTCGGCAACTCTGGGTGCGGCGCGACGCCGACAGCCCGTGGCTTTGCGACATCCAGCTGAACCCGGTGCAGGAGGGGCGGTGGCTGTTCAAGCGCGACGCGCGCATCTCGCTGCCCCTGGACGAGCTGGGACGCACATTCGACGGCATTCCCTATCTCTGGGCGCCGGTCATGCTGCTGCACAAGGCCAAGACGGTGCGAGCGAAGGATCAGGCCGACTTCGACGGGGTGATCGGAGCGCTGAGCGACGACGACCGGCGCTGGCTCGACGACGCGCTGGCCCTCGCGCACCCGGGTCATCCCTGGGGTAGATCCGAAACCTGAACCTGAGGTTGACGGTTCGGCAGAGGTCTGCTGGAATGAGATCTCCCTCGCGAGGCGAAAGGAATTGCCGTGGAAGCTCTGCCCGACCTGGCATCGATGTCCGACGACGAGCTGAAGGGCTTGATCGAGCAGCTCGAGCAGGAGGAACGCGACGTGAGCTACCGCCGCCGGCTGCTGCACGGGAAGATCGACATCCTGCGCGCCGAGCTGGTGGCGCGGCTGCAGACCTCGGGAGGGCGGAGCGTTCTCGACCAGGTCGACGTCGACCGGCTCACGGAGATCCTGACCGGCAAAGCGGCGCCGCCGGCTTAGAGATGTCGGTCGTCTACTGCCAGGAATGCGGGTTCCAGAATCCGGAGGCCGCGAACTACTGCTCGCGCTGCGGCGCGCTGCTCTCGAAGGGCGAGCCGTCGGTCGAGACGACGCAGGCGCTGTCCGCCGACGAGATCGGCGACACGATCCACGACGAGATGGGCGGCATCGACGGCCCGGCGCTCGTCGTGCGCTCCGGCGGGGGCCGCGCGTGGGAGACCTTCAAGCCCACCGGCCCGCGCACGCGCATCGGCCGCTCGCCGGACTGCGAGGTGTTCCTCGACGACGTCACCGTGTCGCGCAACCACGCGGTGCTGGTCGAGGACGGCGGTGTGTTCACCGTCGAGGACGAGGGCTCGCTCAACGGCACCTTCGTCAACCGCAAGCGCATCGACACGGCCAAGCTTTCGAACGGGGACGAGGTACAGATCGGCAAGTACCGGATGACGTTCATCGCATGACGAG
>DASZBP010000352.1:0-2544 GCA_035943915.1 Gaiellaceae bacterium
TTTCTCGAGCAGGTCGCTGAAGACCGGGACGAATGCCGACGACAGCGCAGCGTCGGCGACCAGTGCGCGGAACAGGTTCGGCACCTGGAAGGCGACCGTGAACGCGTTGATTCGACCGCCGACGCCGAAGTAGTAGCCCGCGACCATCTCGCGCACGAGGCCGAGGACGCGAGAGAGCGCCGTCGCGATCCCGAAGATCGCGGTCGAGACGGCGAGACGGCGGCGGCTCTCGTCTCCCGACTCTGCCTGCCGGAGCTGCGCGGCGGTGATGACCATCGTCGGCTGGTCCGGATCGGCCAACGACGGTGCCGACTCCGCCGCGCCTGCCCCGTAGCCGGGCGGGTACTCGTCGAAGTCCCAGGTGGGCTGGCCCTTGGCGCGGCGGCGCGCGTTCCGCGCCTCCAGCCTGGCAATCCGGTCGCGCTCCCGCTCGTCCATGACTCGGAGCATACGGTCGGGCTCTGCTACCCTTCGCGCGCTTGCGAAGCCCGCAGGCACCTTTCTCATGCCGAACATCCAGCAGCAGAAGAAGCGCGTCCGCATCGCCGCCGAAGAGCGGCTCGAGAACCTGCGGTACAGCTCCACGATCAAGACGCTGACCAAGCGGCTCGCGACCACCGTCGAGGGCGGCGACGCGGCAGCGGTGGCCGAGGATCACAAGAGCCTCGTCCGCCTGATCGATCGCGCGGTCGCCCGCGGCGCACTTCACCGGAACGCCGGCGCGCGCAAGAAGTCGCAGGCGGCGCGTCTCGCGTCCGGCCCGAAGGCCTAGCTACTCACCGGCTGCGTCACCTCGACGAGCGCCCGCTCGAGCTCGAGGTCGTTGGACAGCCGTGAGCCGCCCTTGAGCGCGTGGTCGAGCGCGGCGAGGCGCACCGTCACGCTGTTCAGCTCGTCTCCCGAGTAGTTGCGCGCCTGCGCATAGAGCTTCTGCACGTAGAACGGGTGCATCTTCAGCTGCGACGCGGCTTCCTTGGACGGGACGCCTTGCGCCTCGAGCTTCTGGATCTTGCGGATGCGCGACACATGGTTCGTCAGCGAGCCGGCGATGCGCGGGATCGTGCGCGACTTCGGGTCGCCGCTGCGTTCGATCATGTGCTCGGCTGCGCGCAGCACGCCCGCGACGTCGCGCGCGCCCCAGGCATCCGTCAGCACGAAGCCAGGCGACTCGGCCCGCGGTGCGACGAGTTGCTCGACATCTGCGTCCGAGATTCGGCGGTCGCCTTCCGCCCACGTCGCAAGCTTGTCGACCTCGGAGGCGAGCTCGTAGAGATCGTCACCGACGAGCTCGATCAGCAGCCGGCACGCGTCGCCGTCGGCCTGCACGCCGCGCAGCTTGAACTGCTCGGCGACCCAGCCCGGAAGGCCGCGCGTCGGGACGTCCCAGATCAGCACGTCGCCGCTTCCCGCCACCGCCTTCGCGATCGGCGCGTCCTTCTTCAGCTCGGCGCCGACGAGCGCGAGTGTCGTACCGGGTGCCGGCGCCTTCAGGTACTCGCCGACGGCCTTCGCGTCGGGCGCCTTCCACGCCTCCACCCCGTCGATCAGCACGAGGCGCGTGCCGCTGCCGAACAGGCCGAGCGCGTTGCAGGCCGCGACCGCGTCGTCGCCGGTCGTCTCCCCCGCGCTGAGCAGCTCAGTCGCGTCGGCCTCGAACCGGCCGCGCAGGCGGTCGACCGCGCGATCGACCTTAGGGCGATCGCTGCCCGCGATCAGGTAAACGGGCTTGAGGTCGTCTGCTGCCACCGCCGCCAAGCATAGGCGGCGGCGACCAGTGCGATCCCCGCCGCTGCGGCCGCCGTACGGCCGCTCACCTGCGCGAACGAGACGGACCCGACGAGGCGCGCGCAGACGGCGAGGTACTCCGCCATCCAGCCGTTGAGATAGGCCAGCGCCTCGGCCAGCGGGGGCGCCACCGGGTCGACGATCGCCGCGACGAACGCGAGCCCGAGCAGCGGCGCGACCGCGATCTCCGCCAGCGCGTTGGCGACGACCCCGAGCACCGGCACGCGCCCGAACTGCAGCCAGAGCAGCGGTGCGGTCGCGACCGAGCAGGCGACCGAGATCGCGACCGCGGCCTGTAGCTTCGGCGACCCCGGGTAGCCGGCGAGCCGCTCCTGCAGAGGCGTAGCGAGCACGAAGATCGCCACGACTGCGGCGAACGACAGCTGGAAGCCGGCATCGAAGAGCGCGTACGGGTTCCACGCGAGCAGCGCGATCGCGGCGAGCAGCAGCACGTGCCACGAATCGCGCTCGCGTCCGAGCAGCCACGCGATCGAGACGGCGCCGCCCGACACCGCGGCGCGGATCACCGACGGCTGCGGGCCGACGGCGAGCACGTACGCCACGATCGCCGCGAGCGCGCCGGCGTGACCCGCCCATGCCGGCAGGCCGAGCAGCCACGCGAGCCCGAGCACGCCGACGGCGAGCAGCACGACGTTCTGGCCCGACACCGCGAGCAGGTGGTAGAGGCCCGAGCGCTGGAAGCTCGTCTTCAGGCCGTCCGACAGCTGCGCGTCGTCGCCGAGCAGGATCCCTTCGAGG
>DASZBP010000353.1:0-8272 GCA_035943915.1 Gaiellaceae bacterium
GGTCACGCAGTTCGACCAGACCGGCGACCCGCCGGCCGGCGCCGACCTGGTCTGGGTCGAGAGCCCCGCGAACCCCGTCCTCACCCTCCCGAACTGGGAGGCCGCCAAGGCGCACGGCGCGAAAGTCGTCTGCGACGCGACGGTCTCGACCCCCGTCTACCTGCAGGCGCTCACCGAGGGCGCGGACGTCGTGCTCCACTCGGCGACCAAGTACCTGACCGGCCACCACAACGCGATGCTCGGCGCGACCGTGACCCGGGACGCGACGCTCCAGGCGCGCCTCACGGAGGTGCGCACCCGACTCGGCCTCACGTCCTCGCCCGACTCGGCGGCGGCCCTGCTCCACGGCCTGGAGACGCTCGACGTCCGCATGCGCCGCCACACGGAAACCGCCTCTGAGCTCGCACGTCGTCTCGAAGCGCACCCGCGTGTGACCCGCGTGCGCTATCCCGGCTTCAGCGGCCTCATCTCCTTCGACGTGGGCGGCGACCCGATTCCCGTCGAGACGGCGACCCGCGTGATCGCGAACCAGACCAGCCTCGGCGGCGTTCGTTCCTCGATGGAGAGCCGCCACCGCTGGGAGGGCGACCGGATTCCGGCCGGCCTGCTGCGGCTGTCCGTCGGCCTCGAGGACGTCGAGATCCTGTGGCGGGATCTAGACAGTGCACTCAGCACGCCCTAGGCTGAACGGCCCACGGCGAAAAACCGTAAGACCTACCGTTTCGAGTGAGAAATCGGTAGATTCTGCACCCTTCCCGGCTGCCTGAGAAAGGACTAACTGTGGCCACACAGACCAAGCGTCGTCCGCCCGCTGCGCGGAACGGCGCCACCATCGACGCCGCGGAGCTCCAGCCTCTGCTCGAGGCTCTCCTCGCGGCGTCCCAGGGCGATCACCACATTCGCCTGGAGAGCCGCAAGCGAGGCGTCCTCGGCGACCTCGCCAAGGCGTTCAACGAGACGATGGCGGTACGCGAGCGCGCGACGGCGGAGATCGTCCGCGTCGCAACCGCGATCGGACGCGAAGGCCGGCTCACCGAGCGGGCCGAGATCAAGGGCGCTCCCGGCGTCTGGGCGCAGACGCTGGGCGCCGTCAACGGCATGATCGACGACCTCTCCCGCCCCACCCTCGAGGTCGCGCGCGTCATCGACGCAGTCGCCGAAGGCGACCTGACCCAGAAGATGCAGCTCAAGATCGAGGGGCGCGCCGTCAAGGGCGAGTTCCTCCGCATCGGCACCACCGTGAACGCGATGGTCGACCAGCTCTCCTCGTTCGCCGACGAGGTCACCCGCGTCGCCCGCGAAGTCGGCACCGAGGGCAAGCTGGGCGGGCAGGCGAACGTGAAGGGCGTCAGCGGCACGTGGAAGGACCTGACCGACAACGTGAACTTCATGGCGTCGAACCTGACGTCGCAGGTGCGCAACATCGCCGAGGTCACGACCGCGGTCGCGAACGGAGACCTCACCCGGAAGATCACCGTGGACGTCCGCGGCGAGGTGCTGGAGCTCAAGAACACGATCAACACGATGGTCGACCAGCTGTCGACGTTCGCAGACGAGGTCACGCGCGTCGCCCGCGAGGTCGGCACCGAAGGGCAGCTCGGCGGCCAGGCAAACGTGAAGGGCGTCAGCGGCACCTGGAAGGACCTGACCGACAACGTGAACTTCATGGCCACGAACCTGACCACTCAGGTCCGCGGCATCGCGCGCGTCGTCACCGCCGTCGCAGACGGCGACCTGAACCGCAAGTTCACGATCGAGGCGAAGGGCGAAGTCGCAGCGCTCGCGGACACGATCAACGCGATGATCGACCGGCTGCGCGTCTTCGCGGCCGAGGTGACGCGCGTCGCGCGCGAGGTGGGCTCCGAAGGGAAGCTCGGCGGCGCCGCAGAGGTGGAAGGCGTGTCCGGCGTGTGGCGCGGGCTGACGGAGTCGGTCAACGGGATGGCCGACAACCTGACGAACCAGGTGCGCAACATCGCCGAGGTGACGACGGCGGTCGCGCAGGGAGACCTGACGCGCAAGATCACCGTCGATGCGAAGGGCGAGATCCTCCGCCTCAAGAACACGATCAACACGATGGTCGACCAGCTGTCCTCGTTCGCCGACGAGGTCACGCGCGTCGCCCGCGAAGTCGGCACCGAAGGGCAGCTCGGCGGCCAGGCAAACGTGAAGGGTGTCAGCGGCACCTGGAAGGACCTGACCGACAACGTGAACTTCATGGCCACGAACCTGACGACTCAGGTGCGCGGCATTGCCAAGGTCGTGACCGCCGTGGCCGGCGGCGACCTGAACCAGAAGTTCACGATCGAGGCGCGCGGCGAGGTGGCAGCCCTCGCCGACACGATCAACGCGATGATCGACACGCTGCGCGTGTTCGCCGATCAGGTGACGGGCGTGGCGCGCGAAGTGGGCACCGAGGGCGTGCTGGGCGGACAGGCCGACGTGCCGAACGCCGCAGGCACGTGGAAGGCGCTCACCGACAGCGTGAACTCGATGGCGAACAACCTGACGACTCAGGTGCGCAACATCGCCGAGGTGACGACCGCGGTGGCCCGCGGCGACCTCTCGCGCAAGATCACCGTCCAGGCGAAGGGCGAGGTCGCCCAGCTCGCCGAGACGATCAACACGATGGTCGATCAGCTCTCGTCGTTCGCCGACGAGGTCACGCGCGTCGCCCGCGAGGTAGGGGTCGAAGGCCGCCTCGGCGGACAGGCGACGGTCGAAGGCGTGTCGGGCACATGGCGGTCGCTCACCGACAACGTGAACCTGATGGTGCGCAACCTCACCGACCAGGTCCGCAACACCGCAGACGTCACGACCGCAGTCGCAAAGGGCGACCTCTCGCAGAAGATCGACGTCGACGCAGTCGGCGAGTTCCTCGAGCTGAAGCGGACGATCAACACGATGGTCGACCAGCTCGCGACGTTCGCGGACGAGGTCACGCGTGTCGCCCGCGAGGTCGGCACCGAGGGCATCCTCGGCGGCCAGGCGCAGGTCGAAGGCGTGTCCGGCGTGTGGCGCCGGCTCACCGAGTCGGTGAACGGCATGGCCGACAACCTCACCGGCCAGGTGCGCAACATCGCGGAGGTCACGACAGCAGTCGCAAACGGCGACCTCAGCCGCAAGATCACCGTGCAGGCGAAGGGCGAGGTCGCAGAGCTCGCCGAAACGATCAACACGATGGTCGTGCAGCTGAACGCGTTCGCCGCAGAGGTGACGCGCGTCGCACGCGAAGTCGGCACCGAAGGCCGCCTCGGCGGCCAGGCCCGCGTCGAAGGCGTGTCGGGCGTGTGGCGCGACCTGACGGAGAACGTCAACACGCTCGCCGACAACCTGACCAACCAGGTGCGCAACATCGCCGACGTCACCACCGCAGTCGCAAACGGCGACCTCACGCGCAAGATCACCGTCGACGCGCGCGGCGAGATCCTGGAGCTGAAGAGCACGATCAACACGATGGTCGACCAGCTCTCGTCGTTCGCGGACGAAGTCACGCGCGTCGCCCGCGAGGTCGGCACCGACGGCGTCCTCGGCGGCCAGGCCGACGTGAAAGACGTCAGCGGCACCTGGAAGGACCTCACCGACTCGGTGAACTTCATGGCGAACAACCTGACGACCCAGGTGCGCAACATCGCCGACGTCACCACCGCGGTCGCAAACGGCGACCTGACGCGCAAGATCACTGTCGAGGCCCGCGGCGAGGTCGCGGCGCTCGCCGACACGATCAACCGGATGGTCGAGCAGCTGTCGTCGTTCGCGGCCGAGGTCACCCGCGTCGCCCGCGAGGTCGGCACGGACGGCATCCTGGGCGGCCAGGCGAACGTGAAGGGCGTGTCGGGCACCTGGAAGGACCTGACCGACAACGTGAACACGCTGGCCGACAACCTGACGAGCCAGGTGCGCAACATCGCCGAGGTCACGACGGCAGTCGCAAACGGCGACCTCTCGAAGAAGATCACGGTCGACGTCAAGGGCGAGGTGCTCGAGGTGAAGGAGACCGTCAACTCGATGGTCGACCAGCTCCGCGCGTTCTCGTCGGAAGTGACGCGCGTCGCGCGCGAAGTGGGCTCGGAAGGCGTGCTCGGCGGCCAGGCCCGCGTCGAAGGCGTGTCGGGTGTGTGGGCGGAGCTCACCGACAACGTGAACTTCATGGCGTCGAACCTGACCACGCAGGTGCGCAACATCGCCGACGTCACCACCGCCGTGGCAAACGGCGATCTGACGCGCAAGATCACCGTCGAAGCGAAGGGCGAAGTCGCGGCGCTCGCCGAGACGATCAACACGATGGTCGACCAGCTCTCATCGTTCGCCGACGAAGTCACGCGCGTCGCACGCGAGGTCGGCACCGAGGGCATCCTCGGCGGCCAGGCCAACGTGAAGGGCGTGTCGGGCACCTGGAAGGACCTGACCGACAACGTGAACACGCTGGCCGACAACCTCACCGGCCAGGTGCGCAACATCGCCGAGGTTACGACCGCAGTCGCCCGCGGCGATCTGTCGAAGAAGATCACCGTCGACGTTCGCGGCGAGATCCTCCAGCTGAAGAACACCGTCAACACGATGGTCGATCAACTCGCGTCGTTCGCGGACGAAGTCACGCGCGTCGCCCGCGAGGTCGGCACCGAAGGCATCCTCGGCGGCCAGGCGAACGTCGAAGGCGTGTCCGGCGTGTGGCGCGGGCTTACCGACAACGTGAACACGCTGGCCGCGGCACTGACGACGCAGCTCCGCGCGATCGCAGAAGTGACCACCGCCGTGACGAACGGCGACCTGACGCGGTCGATCACCGTCGATGCACGCGGAGAAGTCGAAGAGCTCCGCGACAACATCAACCAGATGATCAGCAACCTCCGCGAGACGACGGAGGTCAACGCACAGCAGGACTGGCTGAACACGAACACTGCCCGCTTCAGCGGCATGCTGCAAGGCCAGCGCGACCTGAAGCAGGTCAGCCGGCTCGTCATGAGCGAGCTGACGCCGCTGGTCGGCGCGCAGCACGGCGCGTTCTTCATGAACGAGCGGGAGAACGACGAGGACGAGCTGCGCCTCGTCGCGAGCTACGCGTACAAGCGGCGCAAGGGCGTCGCGAACCGCTACCCGTTCGGCGAGGGCCTCGTCGGCCAGGCCGCGCTGGAGCGGAAGTCGATCCTGATCACGCAGGCACCCGAGGACTACATCCACATCGCCTCGGGCCTCGGCGAGTCGGCGCCGGTGAACATCGTCGTCGTCCCGGTGCTCTTCGAGGACCAGGTGATGGCGGTCGTCGAGCTCGCGTCGTTCACGCCGTTCTCGGAAGCGCATCTCACGTTCCTCGAGCAGCTCTCCGAGACGCTGGGGGTCGTGCTCAACACGATCGTCGCGACGATGCGGACGGAGGAGCTGCTGCAGCAGTCGCAGGGCCTGACCCTGGAGCTGCAGAGCCAGTCCGAGGAGCTGCAGGCGCAGCGCGACGAGCTCGAGCGCACGAACCGCGAGCTCGAAGAGCAGGCCCGCAGCCTCAAGGCTTCCGAAGAGCTGCTCCAGCAGCAGCAGGAAGAGCTGCAGCAGACGAACGAGGAGCTCGAGGAGAAGGCAGGCTTGCTTGCCGAGCAGAACGCCCGCATCGAGCAGAAGAACACCGAGGTCGAGAACGCGCGCGTCGAGCTCGAGGAGAAGGCGGAGCAGCTCGCGCTGTCGTCGAAGTACAAGAGCGAGTTCCTCGCGAACATGAGCCACGAGCTGCGCACGCCGCTCAACTCGCTGCTCATCCTCGCCAAGCTCCTCGCGGACAACGGCGAAGGCACGCTCACCGACAAGCAGGTCGAGTTCGCACGAACGATCCACAACGCGGGCTCCGACCTACTGGAGCTGATCAACGACATCCTCGACCTGTCGAAGGTCGAAGCCGGGAAGATGGACGTCAACGCCGCGGACGTCGCGCCGGCGACGATCGGCGACTTCATCGACAAGACGTTCCGCCCGGTGGCGGATCAGAAGCATCTGCAGTTCGACGTGATCCTCGGGGACGACCTCCCCGACGCGATCGTCACCGACGAGCAGCGGTTGCAGCAGATCCTCAAGAACCTCCTCTCGAACGCGTTCAAGTTCACGGAGAGCGGAGGCGTCACGCTTCGCATGTTCGGCGCGGACGACGGGCGCGTCGCCTTCGAGGTGGCGGACACCGGCATCGGGATCCCCGCCGACAAGCTGCGGGTCATCTTCGAGTCGTTCCAGCAGGCGGACGGCACGACCTCGCGCCGCTACGGCGGCACCGGGCTCGGCCTCTCGATCTCCCGCGAGATCGCCCGGCTGCTCGGCGGCGAGATCAAGGTGCAGTCGACGCCGGACGAGGGCTCGGTGTTCACGCTGTACCTCCCGCTCACGGCGCCGGTCAGCGAGACCACGGCCGACGTCGACAGCCCGATCGCGCGCGACCCGGGCATCATCGACTTCGACCCGTCCGTGCTGCTCACCACCGAGCAGGTCGTCCCGGACGACCGCGGCGAGATCGAGGCAGGCGACCGCGTCGTCCTGATCGTCGAGGACGACGAGGACTTCGCGAAGGTCGAGCTCGACATGGCACGCGACCGCGGGTTCAAGGGGATCGTCGCGACACGCGGCGACGAAGGGCTCGCGCTCGCGCACGAGTTCCGCCCCGACGCGATCGTGCTCGACATGAAGCTGCCGGTCCGTGACGGCTGGGACGTGCTCGACCACCTGAAGCGCCATCCGGAGACGCGCCACATCCCGGTGCATATCGTCTCCGGCGGCGTCGAGAACGGCGGCATGCAGCAGGCGCTGCGCGCCGGCGCCGTGGCCGTGCTCGAGAAGCCGGTTGCAGCGGAGCGGCTGCAGGCGGCGTTCACCGACATCCACGAGTTCGTCGACCGCGCCGTGCGCAGGCTCCTCGTCGTCGATGACGACGAGGATCAGCGGAACGCGATCGTCGAGCTGATCGGGGACGACGACGTGGAGATCGTGGCCGTCGGCTCGTCGGAGCAAGCGCTCGAGGCGCTCGAGTCCGGCGAGTTCGACTGCATGGTGCTCGATCTGAAGCTGCCGAAGATGAGCGGCTTCACGCTCCTCGAGAAGGTCAAGGAAGACGAGCGCCACCGCGGGCTGCCGGTCATCGTCTACACGGGCCGCGATCTCACGCGGCGCGAGGAGACGCGCCTCCAGAAGTACGCCGAGACGGTCATCGTCAAGGACGTCCGCTCGCCTGAGCGGCTGCTCGACGAGACGGCGCTGTTCCTGCACCGCGTCGAGGCGAAGCTGCCAGCCGACAAGCGGCGCATGCTCGAGCAGCTCCACTCGGCCGACGAGGTATTCAAGGACAAGAAGGTGCTGATCGCCGACGACGACGTGCGCAACGTGTTCGCGCTTGCGTCGGTGCTCGAGCGCCACGGCATGAACGTGCGCTTCGCGGAGAACGGCAACGAGGCCCTCGCGGTGCTCGCCGAGGATCCGACGATCGACCTCGTGCTGATGGACATCATGATGCCGGAGCTCGACGGCTACGAGACGATGGAGCAGATTCGCGCGCAGGAGCGGTTCGCGAAGCTGCCGATCATCTCGCTGACGGCGAAGGCGATGAAGGGCGACCGCGAGAAGTCGATCTCCTCCGGCGCCTCCGACTACATCACCAAGCCGGTCGACACCGACCAGCTGCTCTCGTTGATGCGGGTGTGGCTGTACCGCTGACCAGAACGGAGCTCGCCGAGGAGCGGCTGGATCTCGAGACGATCGAGCTTCAGCTGCTCCTCGAGGGCATCTACCGGCAGTACGGCTTCGACTTCCGGGAGTACGCGCACGCGTCGCTTCGCCGGCGCGTGTGGCGCCGTGTGCACGCGGAGGGGCTCGCCACGATCTCGGCGCTCACCGATCGCATCCTCCACGACTCGGACGTGATGGAGCGGCTGCTCGTCGACCTCTCGATCAACGTCACCGCGATGTTCCGCGACCCGACGTTCTTCCTCTCGTTCCGCGAGAACGTCATCCCCATGCTGCGCACGTATCCCTTCACGCGCATCTGGGTGGCGGGATGCTCGACCGGCGAGGAGGTCTACTCGCTCGCGATCATGCTGCAGGAAGAGGAGATCTACGAGCGCACCCGCATCTACGCCACCGACATCAACGAAGCCGTGCTCGAGCGCGCACGCGGCGGTGTGTTCCCGCTCGACAAGATGCAGGAGTACACGGAGAACTACATCCGCGCAGGCGGCAAGCGCTCGTTCTCCGAGTACTACCTCGCGAAGTACGAAGGCGCGCTGTTCGAGCGCACGCTCACCGAGAA
>DASZBP010000354.1:0-5849 GCA_035943915.1 Gaiellaceae bacterium
CGTGTTCGAGTTCCGCGCTGCACCGGTGACGGCGACCGTTGCCGGCTTCCGCACCTGGCGCTGCTCGAAGACGACCGTGGCGACCGCAGCTGCGGCCAGCAGGCCGGCGGCGATCATCGACGTCTTGAGGTCCGCCCCGACCGCGAGCCCGAAGGCGGCGAAGGCGAGGCTCATGAGACCGAGGATGTGGGCGTGACGATTCATGGAAATTGGCGCTCGCTTGGTGGAGCCGGCGTTGGTGCCGCCGCCGCGAAGGGCGGCGGCACCAGTTGCCTTGAGACTGAGAAGGAGCGGGCCCAGTCTTGACATCGCCGTTAGATCAGCTTCCTTGTTACGCCTGGTCGATGTGCCACGTCAGGTTGAGACCTGCCGCAGACGTGTTCTGGAAGCGGTTGTCGAACGCCGAGCCGGTGTAGTGGACGGCGATCAGGAAGTACCGGGTCTTCCCCGCGTTCAGGAAGCCCGACGTGTTGTCGCTGTTGCCGCCGACCGTGTTGATGCCAAGGTTGGTGAGCGACGTCGGCAGAGCCGTCAGGAGCGGGCTGGCACCGAGGTCACACGAGTTGGTCGCCACGGGAGCCGTGGTCGAGCCGTACGCGCAACCGAGCGCGCTGCTCATGTTCTGATCGAACGCGGAGCCTGTCTCCACGATCGCCATCCGGAGGCTGGAGCAGAGCGCCTGCGCCGATGCGCCGTTGAACTCGGGGCCGCTGACGATCGCCGTGCTCGTGTACGCGTAGTTCCACGGCTGGGCCGTCACCGGGACCGTGGTGCCCGTCGAGGGGCCGGTCGCGATGAACGTCTGGGCGTGACCGCCGCCCGAGACAGCCACGACAACCGCGTCGCCGGTCTGGAAGCCGCCGGCCGCGACGCCCGTGGTCGGGATGCTGGAGCCGGACGAAGCGCCCAAGGTCTCCGGCGAGCCCGTGTTGAGCGTGCCGTGAGCCTCCGTGTACTGCGAGGTGCAGGGCGTGGAGCCGGCCTTGAAGGAGATGTCCTTCGCGTTGATCGAGCCCGCGTTGGTGAGCGTGAGGTTCGCGAAGTACGTCGGGTTGTTGTCGACAACCGTCGCGCCGGCCGTGTAGTCGTTCGTCACCGGAGCGGCAGTCACCGTGAAGGTGCCGACGCCCGTCGCAGTCGTCGACGAGGTCGCGACTGTCAGGGTGTCCGTCTTGATGCCCTGCGTGATCGTCACCGAGTCGCCCTTGTAGATCGGTGCGGTCAGACCGCTGTACGCGATCGACGTCGTCGAGGCATGCGTGATGGTGCCGGTCGTCGCTGCGTTCGGCTGCGTGAACTGCTTGACCTTGAACAGCGTGTCGCAGTCCGTACCGCTGTTGAGGTTGTTCGCGTCAGCGCCGGTGGAATTCGTCGAGTTGATCGCCGACGTGCACGTGTTGGTGCCGCCGTTGTCGTTCAAGACGAGAGTGCCCGTGGCGAAGTAGTTGCCATTGTTGGCCGTCTCAGCCGTGAACGATGCGAAGGTACCGCCGCCACCCGCAGCGATCGACACGAGGCCGATCACCATGAGAAGCATCAGGTACTGCTTCGTTCTCTTCCTGGACATGTGCGTTTGCTCCTTGGTAGTGGAATTTCTCGCCTCCCACGAGGAAGGCTCCAGGAGTGAAGCAACAGCTTTTCCGCAGGTAAAGAGAGGAAAAGGCCTTCCTACCCCTCTCATACCGCCAGGGTCCGACCCCTACCGTTTTCATACCGTGCGGCACCGAGAAGAGGGCCCGCCTGGATTCGAACCAGGGACCAACGAATTATGAGTTCGCTGCTCTAACCGCTGAGCTACGGGCCCGACCGGGCCATCGTAGGGGCTAAACTCGACGCCGATGAAGGTCTTCCAGGCGGAGCGCCATTTCCAGACCACGGGCGGGCTCCATGTCACCGACATCACCGCTGACGTCGCCGAGATTGTCCGCGAATCGGGCGTGACCGACGGGATCTGCTGCGTCTATTCGCCCCATACGACCTGCTGCGTGCGGGTCAACGAGTACGAGCGCGGCATGTTCGAGGACTTCACGGCCCTCCTGCGGCGCCTGATCCCGCACGAGACCTACTACGCGCACGACGACTGGGATCGCCGCACGGAGAACATCTGCCCGGAGGACATGGAGGCCCCGAACGGGCACTCCCACTGCATGTCGATGCTCCTTGGTTCGGCCGGCGAGTCGATACCGGTGGCCGACGGCGAGCTCTGCATGGGCACCTGGCAGCGCGTCCTCTTCATCGAGCTCGACCGCTCGCGGCCCAGGCGCTGGGTCTGCAAAGTCGTCGGTAGCTAGGTCTCCTCGACCGCAACCGGCCCCGAGTCCCGGCTGCCCTGGTCGGCGGGCAGCTCGAACACCCAGAACTCGCGCCCGATCACGTGGACGGCCACGTTGTAGACCGGGACGCCGTCGATGTCGCCCTCGAACGAGCCGCGATGGGCATGGCCGTGGACGACGAGGTGCGGGCGGTGATCCCGGATCGGCCCTGCCAGACGATCGGCGCCCAGCACCAGCCAGAGCCGCTCGGGCTCGCCCTCGAGCGTCGCCTCGATCGGTGAGTAGTGCAGGAGGGCGATGCGGACGGTGCAGCTGTCGATCGCCCGCAGCCCGGCCTCGAGCCCGTCCACCTCCGCCGTGGTCTCGGCGTACGCCTGCCGGAAGAGCGGCTCGCCGAAGTTCGCCCATTCCTGCCCAAAGCCGCCGACGAACCCCTTCACGCCCGCAACGCCCACGCTGACGCCGTTGACCGGGAGGATCGTGTGCGTCCGCTCGAGCACGACGACCCCGGCGCCGGCAAGCGCGCGCGCGATGTCCCCCGGGCGGTCGGACTGCCAGTCGTGGTTGCCGAGAACGGCGACGATCGGGATGTCGAGGTCGCGGCACGCGTCGGCGACGACGCACACCTCGTCGACCTGGCCGTGCTGCGTCAGGTCACCCGCGAGCAGGATCAGGTCGGCCTGGTCGGCCGCGCGCCGGAACGCGTCGCGCACGCGATCCTCGTCTCCAGGGCCTGCGTGGATGTCGCCTGCGGCGGCTACGCGGATTGTCTTGCTCATACCTGGGTAGTTTCCGGCGGATGTCGACGCCAATCTTCGGAGACCTACTCGACGCGATGAAGCACGCGGCCGCGGCCCTGCGCGACAGCGAGATCCCGTTCGCGCTCGCCGGCAGCTTCGCCGTCTACGCGCGCGGCGGCCCTGAGACGAGCCACGACGTCGACTTCATCCTGCTCCCCGACGACGCCGAGCGGGCGCTCGACGTGCTCGCCAAGTCGGGGTTCCGCGCCGAGAAGCCGCCGGAGGGCTGGCTGTACAAGGTCTTCGACGACCAGGACTCGATGATCGACCTGATCTTCTCGCCGAACGGCGCCGGCCCCGACGTCGTACAGGAGATCCTCGACCGCGCGGACGTGATCGAGGTCTACGCGATCAAGCTGAAAGTGATGAGCGCGACCGACGTGCTCGCCTCGAAGCTGCTTGCGCTACGCGAGCACTATGTCGACTACGAAGCGCCGCTCGAGGTCGCGCGCGCGTTGCGCGAGCAGATCGACTGGGACGTGCTCGCGAGCCGCACCAGCGGCTCTCCGTACGCGGACGCGTTCTTCACGCTCGCGCGCGGCCTCGGCCTCGCGCCTACGCAGCCTTGAGGCTGGCGATCTCGCGGCGCTCGGCTAGCCGCCGAAGCGCTTCGCCTTCGATCTGACGCACGCGCTCGCGCGTCACACCGAGGATGCGCCCGATCTCCTCGAGCGACTTGGGCTCTTCTGCGCCGTTCAGCCCGTAGCGCAGCGTGAGGATCTGCTGCTCGCGCTCGGAGAGCTGGGCAACTGCGGCATGCAGCGCCTTCTCCGTCAGCTCGATCTCGACCTGCTCGTCCGGCTGCGCCTCGGAGCTCGCGAAAAGATCGCCGTACGACGCGGAGTCACCTTCGCCGACCGGCTTGTCGAGCGATGCAACAGCGCGCGCGGCGGCACGCACCTCGCGCACCTGCTTGATCGGCAGCTTCGCGGCGTCGCACACCTCTTCGTCGGTCGGTGCGCGCTCGAGCTTCGCGACGAGATCGCGCTCGGCGCGCGAGATCTTCTGCTCGCGCTCGACGATGTGTACCGGGATGCGAATCGTGCGGGCCTTATTCGCGACGCCGCGCTGCACCGCTTGCCGGATCCACCACGTCGCGTACGTCGAAAACTTGAAGCCCTTCCGCCAGTCGAACTTCTCGGCGGCGCGAATCAAGCCGATGATCCCTTCCTGGATCAGATCGAGCAGCGAGAGCCCATGGCCCTGGTACTTCTTCGCGATCGAGACGACGAGCCGCAGGTTCGAGTTGATGAGCAGGTCCTTCGCGCGCTTGTCACCGCGCTCGATGCCCTTCGCGAGCTCGACCTCTTCGGCGGCGGTCAGCAGCTTGTAGCGGCCCGCCTCGTTGAGGAACAGCTGCAGCGCGTCGGTGGTCGTCGACGCCAGCTGCGTGTTCGTGTACGTCACCTCTTCCTCGGTGACGCGGGAGCAGTCGTCGGTCAGCTCGATTCCGTGGCTCTCGAGCCGCTCGATCAGCGCTTCGACGTCCTCCTCCTCCATCTCGAGGCGGGTGACGATCTCGTGCAGCTCCGTCATGTGGACGCAGCCGTGCTCCTCGCCGTGCTCGACGAGAACGGATACAGGGTCTTGGGCCATTAATGCGTCATTCCCGCCAGCGACCAGTCGGTAACACGGGGTCGGCGCGTTGATCGAATCCTTACAGCGGCGGAACCGGCCGCTCAACGGTCCCGGGAACCCTGGAGGCCGTGCCCCAGCTGATCCACCCTGTCCCGCCCGCCGCCACCCACGCCTCGTCGCTCACGCCGCTCGTGGCCCTGGCGGTCGTGCTCGCGCTGGTGCTGATAGCGGGGACCGTGATCCTCGCGCGTCGATAGGATCGGCGCCCTATGTGGTGGTTCCTGATCCCGCTGATCCTCCTCGGCGTCCTCGTGGTCGCCTTCGGGCTGCTCGTCTTCCTCGGGCGGTTCCGCAACGGCGCGCTGCTCCGGCCGCTCGTCGAGCGGCTGTCGAAGATCGGTTTCATGCGCCGCTTCTTCACGAAGATCAGCACCGCTGCGCTCGAGCGCCAGAACCCGGAGCTGGCAAGCGCGATGCGCAAGATCAGCACCGTCGCGAGCAACCCGAACCCGCAGGCGGTGCAGAAGGCGATGAGCCGGCTCACACCGTCCGAGCGGCGCGCGTATCTCCAGGCGACCGAGTCGCAGACCGAGGAGGCGCCCAATCGCCAGGCGCGCCGCCGGGTCGAGAAGATGCAGCAGCAGGCGCGGGCGACGCGCGCGGGCGGCGGCGGCAGCGCGAGCCGCAAGCGCAAGCGGCGCTAGCGCGAAGCTACTTGCCGTACTGGTAGACGCTCATCTGCAGCGTCCCGTGCTCGCACACCGGCGTCGCCGGCTTGACCGGCGCCTTCGCCGAGCCGGAGACCCGGATCGTGGCCGCGGTCGGCTCACACTGCGTCCCGGACGTCGGCTCGCCCACGCCGGGAACGTCCGGCGAGAAGCGCGCGGTCGCGTGCGCCGACATGCCCGGCTTGAGCCGGACGAGCGGCGCGAGCAGGCCCGGGCGGAACACCGGCTTGACGTGCGTCGGAAGCGCCTTGCCCGTCTTCGAGTAGAGCCGCACGACCGGCGAGCCCGTCAGCCCGCATTCGGTCGTCGAGATGTTCGTCACGGAGAGCCTGTAGACGATGTTCCCCGCGCCGGCGCTGCCGCGGACGACGTTGAACGTCGCCTTCAGTTGCGTGCCGGAGCAGAGGGTGACGGCGGTGCGCGCACCAGCGCCGCCGCAGGCTGCGAGCGCTGCGACTGCGACCAGGGAT
>DASZBP010000355.1:0-3124 GCA_035943915.1 Gaiellaceae bacterium
TGTTAACCGTTCCCGGAAATTGTTACAGGCAAGCCACCACTCCCTCCGCCCGCTGGGGCGAGAAAGGAACGGCAGATGTCAGGGAAGATCCGCTCCGTTCGCCGCGCCGGCCTTCCGGCGGTAGCCGGCGTCATCGCAGTCGTCGCGGCGCTCGTCGTCGTCGCGATCGCGATGGGGGCGACAAACGCGCAGTCGTCGGCCAGCAAGCTGACGGCGTCGCACAAGTGCCTCGTCATGGCGGGCTCGGGAGATCCGGCGTTCGTCAAGAACTTCAACCCCTTCACCGCAGGGAGCCTTCCCTCCGGTGCCATCGTGCGCGGCGCGTTCTACGAGCCGCTCGTCATCACGACCGCCGCAGGCGGCGGCCACCAGTACCCGTGGCTCGCACAGAGCTGGAAGTGGAGCAACGGGAACAAGACGCTCACGCTCAACATCCGCAAGGGCGTCAAGTGGAGCGACGGCAAGGCGCTCACGTCGGCCGACGTCGTCTACAGCCTCACCGCCGGCCGGCAGAACAGCGTGATGGACCTGATCGGCTTCACGAAGCCGGACTCGAACGTCGCGTCGGTCAAGGCCAAGGGCGCCTACAAGGTCGTCATCAACCTGAAGACGGTCGACTCGCAGTTCATCGGCGTCACGCTGAACGGCCAGTACGTCGTTCCGAGGCACATCTGGTCGAAGGTCGCGAACCCGGCGACGTACACCAACCCGCATCCGGTGGGCTCGGGCCCGTTCAACCAGGTTGCGAAGTTCTCGACGCAGGACTACGTCCTCGGCAAGAACCCGCACTACTGGATGAAGGGCGCGCCGCACCTCGCGTGCCTCGAGTACGTGCAGGCCTCGTCGAACGACGCAGCGCTTGCGCAGATCCAGAGCGGCCAGGTCGACTGGACGCACAACTTCGTCCCGAACGTCGAGTCGGCGTACGAGGCGAAGGACAAGACGCACTACCACGCGTTCTACGCGACGACCGCGTTCGCGCAGTCGCTCGTGTTCGACGACACGCAGTACCCGTACAGCCTCCCGGTGTTCCGGAAGGCGGTTAGCCTGGCGATCGACCGCAACAGCGTGTCGAAGCTCGGCGAGTACGGCTACGCGCCGCCGACGGACGCACTCGGCCTGACCGGGATCTTCCCGACCTGGTACACGCCCGCCCTCAAGGCGCAGGCGGCAGCCCAGGCGGCGTATGACCCGGCGAAGGCGAAGCAGATGCTCACGGGGGCCGGCTTCTCGTACAAGGGCAGCCAGCTGATCGACCCGAAGGGCAACCCGGTCTCGCTGAACATCCACGTGATCTCGGGCTGGTCTGACTGGGTCGCATCGGACCAGATCATCGCCAAGAACCTCTCGGCGATCGGGATCAACTCGAGCGAGGCGCTCGAGCCCGACTGGAACTCGTGGTACCCGAGCGCGTCGACGACGAAGTTCCCGACCCTCCTCTGGGAGAACACCGCGGGCACCTCGCCGTACGGCTACCTCAACGCGCACCTCTCGCAGTCGCAGTACACGCCGTCGGGTGCGGACGGCACGACCACGAGCAACTGGGAGCACTTCTACGACCCGTCGTCGCAGTCGACGCTGAACAACTGGCGCTCGTCGCTCGATCCGAAGCAGCAGCACGCGGACTTCGTGAAGCTCGCCACGCTGTTCCTGAAGAACCAGCCGATCGTGCCGGTGTTCATCGGCCCGCGCTGGTCGACGTACAGCACGAAGTACTTCCACAACTTCACGTCGCCGAAGAACTACTACGGCGACCCGATCTTCACGACCAACCCTGACAACATCCTGTCGTTCACCCGCATTGCCCCTGGGGGCAGCGCCGGCGCCTAAAGCGCCTTGACACTTGCGGCGGGCGGAGTCACGACACCTCCGCCCGCCGCGGTGTCTAAAACCCACAGTCGACATGCGTTGGTTCATCCGCCGCCTCGCGTTCTACGCCTTCGCGCTCTGGGCCGCGATCACGATCACCTTCCTGCTGCCACGGCTCATGCCCGGCAGCCCGGTCGGCGGCCTGCTCCAGCGCCTCAGCCCCGCGCAGATCCAATCGAACCCGGGGATCATCCAGACGTACGAGAAGCTGCTCGGCGGCAACAACGAAGGGCTGCTGCCTGCGTACTGGCACTACCTCGGCAACGTCACGCACCTGAAGTTCGGGATCTCGACGTCGAACTACCCGACGAAGGTCTCCGAAGTCGTCGGCCGCACACTGCCGTACTCGATCGCGCTGGTCGGCATCGCGTTCATCCTCTCGTTCATCCTCGGCACCGTGGTGGGCATGATCGCGGCGTGGCGCCGCGGGGGCGGCTTCGACACCGTCTTCGTTCCGATCTTCCTTGCGCTCGGCGCGTTCCCCGCGTACTTCACGGCGCTGCTCGGCGTGTACCTGCTGGGCCTCAAGCTCGGCTGGTTCCCGTTCCAGCACGCGTACGGGAACGAGGTCACGCCCGGCATGAACTGGCACTTCATCTGGAGCGCGATCCAGCACGGCTTCCTGCCCGCGCTCGTCATCGTCGTCGCCTACGCCGGCGGCTGGGTGCTGAACATGCGCACCGTCATGATCAACACGATCTCCGAGGACTACGTGGCCATGGCGCAGGCGAAGGGCCTGCGCGACCGGCGCGTGATGACGCGGTACGCAGCGCGCAACGCGATCCTGCCGCCGCTGAACGGCTTCGGCCCGCAGTTCGCGACCGCGGTCGGCGGCGTCGTCTTCGTCGAGCTCGTCTTCAGCTACCCGGGCGCGGGCTACACGCTGCAACAGGCTGCGCTCGGCAAGGACCTGCCGCTGACACAGGCGCTCCTGCTCGTCTTCGCCGTCTGCCCGATCGTCGCGAACTTCATCATCGACCTGGTCAACCTCGTCCTCGACCCGCGGGTGCGGGCGGCATGACACAGGTTCAGGTCGAGCTGAACATGGTGACGTCCGCGCGGCGGCGTCTCCCGATCCCACTCTGGATGTCGCTGCTCGCGAAGAACCCGAAGGCACGCGTCGGCTTCTTCATCTTCGGCACGATCGTCCTGCTCGGAGTGTTCGCGCCGCTGATCGCCGATCCGGCGACCGCGACAAACTTCAGCTTCTCGACTCGGCAGGCCCCATCGCTCCATCACCTCTTCGGAACGAGCG
>DASZBP010000356.1:0-4502 GCA_035943915.1 Gaiellaceae bacterium
CTCCATTCGGAACGTCCGCACCCAAAGACGCCAGGAGGCACGGTTGAAGCTTCTTCTCACCTCGGCCGGCATCAGGAACACGAGCATCCGTGAGGCGCTGGTCGAGCTCCTCGGCAAGCGGATCGAGGAGGCCACGGCCTACTTCGTCCCGACAGGGATCTACCCCTTTCCCGGCGGCCCGGGAATGGCGTGGAATGCGATCTCCGGCAACAGCAAGAACCCGTTGTGCGACCTGGGTTGGAAGTCTCTCGGTGTGCTCGAGCTCACGGCGCTGACGACGATCCAGCGCGAGAGCTGGGTCCCTGCCCTCCGTGAGACTGACGCTCTACTCGTGTGGGGCGGCGACGTCCTCTACCTGCGGCACTGGATGCAGGCGTCAGGACTGGCAGACCTCCTTCCGTCGCTGACCGAGACCGTCTATGTCGGCGTGAGCGCGGGGAGCATCGTCCTGACGCCCTACAACTGCGATGCCGAGTTCGACCTCCAGTTCGTCCCCGAGGGCAGCGACATGGGCGAGGACGCGGGCGCAGGGCTCGGGCTCGTCGATTTCGCCTTGCGCGTGCACCTCGATGCCGAGGGCTTCGACGACTCCACCATGGCCGAGGTGTTGAAGTGGGCCGCCGGGATTCCGGCACCGACCTACGCGATCGACGACGAGACTGCGATCAAGATCACCGACGACACCATCGAGGTCGTCTCCGAAGGGACCTGGAAGCTTCTGACGCCCTAGTCAGACGGCGAGCTCGCGGGCGATCCGCACGAAGAGCGCCTCGAACGCCAGCTGCGGCGACAGGTTGAACTCCTCGAGCTCGCGCCAGGTCTCGCGCACCGCCTCGGCCGCGCCCTCCGCGCCGGCGATCCGGTCGCGGCGCCCGTCCTCCCGCAGCAGGTCGAGCTTGTCGAGATGGATCGCCGCCCCTTCGGCGCCGACGGCGACCGCGACGAGGTCGCGGTACCAGGCGGCGAGCTCCTCCAGCTCGGCGAGCAGCTCCTCGCGCTCGGCGCCGCGCTCGGCGCGCTTCAGCCGCTGGTCGGACTCGCGCGCGGAGAGCTCGAGGCCGGCGATGCGCGCCTCTTCGAGATCCCGCGCCTCCGCGCCGCGCTCGGCGGCGTTGCGCAGCAGCGAGGCGGCCGCTTCGGAGGGATCGAAGTCGGGTGACACATACGCCCCGCGCGCGTGCTCGATCAGCGACTCGCGTCGCGCGACTGCGGCGGGATCGAGCAGGCGCTCCATGCGATCGAGCCGGCCACCGGACACGCGCGCGAGCGCGGTGCGTTCGTCGTCGGAGAGATGCGGCGCGCGCGCGTCGACGAGCTCGCGAATCGACTTCTCCGACAGACGGCGGAAGGGCACGAGCTGACAGCGTGAGCGGATCGTCTCCGGGATCGGCCCGAGGTCGTCCGCGACGAGGACGATCACCGCGTACGACGGCGGCTCCTCGAGATCCTTGAGCAACGCGTCGGCTGCGTCCTCGTTCATCAGGTGCGCGCTGAAGATCAGGTAGACGCGGCGATCCGCCTCGAACGGCCGCATGTGCAGGTCGCGCCGCAGCTCGCGGATCGCGTCGATGCGGATCATCTCGCCGAGCGCGTCGAGCTGGTACAGGTCGGGATGGAAGTCACGCTGCGTCCCGAGCAGCGCGCGCGCGAACACGATTGCGGTCTCGCGCTTGCCGACACCGGCAGGCCCGTGGAAGAGGTACGCGTGCGCCGGCCCCTCGCGCACCGCGGCCTCGAGCAGGCGCGCGGGCTCGAGCTGCTCAGAGAAGCGCGCGGACGTGCTCACGGATCTCCTTCGCGATGTCGTCGGGATCACGCGCGCCGTCGACTCCGACGAAGCGCTCCGGATGGTCGGCGACGAGGCCGCGATAACACTCGTCAGCGCGCTGCATGAAGTCGTCGCCCGCGCGCTCGATCCGGTCGCGGCTCTCGCCGGCGCGCGCCGACGCGACCTCCGGGTCGACGAGCACGACGAACGTGCGGTCCGGGAGCAGGCCGTCGGTGACCATCAGGCTGAGGTCGCGCACGCGATCCTCGCCGAGGCCGCGCGCGATGCCCTGGTACGCGACGGACGACTCGATGTAGCGGTCGCAGACCACGTCCTCGCCGCGCTGGAGCGCCGGCCGGATCGCGAGGGCGACGTGGTCGGCGCGCGCCGCGGCGTAGAGCGCGGCCTCCGTCCACGGCGCCATCTCCGGGCCGTGGAGCACGACCTCGCGGATCGCCTCGGCCGCCGGCGTGCCGCCTGGCTCGCGGGTCTCGAGCACGGTCCGCCCCTGCTCGCGGAGCCACGCGCAGAGGAGCCGCGACTGCGTGCTCTTCCCCGACCAGTCGATTCCTTCAAAGGTCACGAACATGAAGTCCCTACGATAGGCCCCCGTGAAGGTCCTGGTCACCGGCGGCGCCGGCTTCATCGGCTCGAACCTGGTCGACGCGCTGATCGCGCGGGGCGACGACGTCGTGATCGTCGACAACTTCGCATCGGGCAAGCGCGAGAACCTGAACCCGCAGGCGGAACTGCGAGAGCACGACATCCGCGAGCCGTTCGAGACGGACGCCGACGTGGTCGTCCACCTCGCGGCCCAGGCGGACGTGCAGACGTCGATGAAGCGCCCCGACTACGACGCCGCCGTCAACGTCGTCGGCACGGCGAACGTGTTGCAGGCGGCGGGCGGCGCGCAGGTGATCTTCGCCTCGTCGGGCGGCGCGGGATACGGCGAGTGCCCCGGCCCGGTCGACGAGACGTTCCCGTTCGAGCCGCTCTCGCCGTACGGCATCGCGAAGCAGTGCGGCGAGAACTACCTCGCCGGCTGGAACCGCATTCACGGCACGCAACATGTCGCGCTTCGCTTTGCGAACGTGTACGGCCCACGTCAGGACGCGGGGCTGGAGGGCGGCGTCGTGTCGATCTTCCTCGAGCGGATGGCGAAGGGCGAGCCGACCACGATCTACGGCGACGGCGCGCAGACGCGCGACTTCGTCTACGTCGGGGACATCGTCGCGGCGCTGCTCGCAACCGTCGGCAAGCAGGGCGGTCCGTTCAACATCGGCACGGGACGCGAGCTGAGCGTGCGTGAGCTGCACGCAGCGTGCGCGAAGGTCGCCGGAGTCCCGGACGACCCGAAGATCGAAGCGGCGCGGCTGGGCGACGTTCTCCGCTCCGCGCTCGACTGCGGCCGCGCCGAGCGCGAGCTCGGCTGGCGCGCCGGCACGTCGCTCGACGACGGCCTCGGCCGCACCTGGGCCTGGCTGACGACTAGTTAAGAAGGAGTAAGCGGGCCGCACGCCGAAACAGGCGCCCCGTGGATGCTCCACTGACGCCTGCCGATGCCCTGATCCGCCCCTGGCGGCTGGCGACGCTCGCCGCAAGCTTGATCGCGGGGGTCGAGCTGATCGTGCTCGTGCTGCTCGCATTCCTGCTCCTCGCAAAGCCGCTCTCGCACGCGATCCAGCGGCACGCGACGGCGACGGCGACCGCCGCGGTCGTGAAGAAGGCGCAGGCCGCGTCCACGCACAAGTTGATCAAGCCGCCGCCGGTCGGCGTCGCGAAGCTGACGCGCGCCCATACGTCCGTGCTCGTGCTGAACGGCAACGGCCGCTCGGGCGTCGCGCACATCGAGGCGGCGAAGCTGCAGCACCTCGGCTATCGCGTCGGCGGCGCGGCGAACGCGAAGCGCTCCGACTACGCGACGTCGGTCGTCATGTTCCGCAACGGCTACGCAGCCGAAGGCAACCGTCTTGCGCACGATCTGCACGTCTCGGTCGTCGGGCCGCTCGACGGCATGAAGCCGGCGGCGCTGCACGGCTCGCAGGTCGTCATCGTGCTCGGCGCGCGCTAGCTAGCACTTCGGCTTCCCGCTGTTCACGAGCGCGAGCGCCTTGCGGTAGTTGTCGGGGCCGCTGGTCGGCCGCTCGTACGGGTCGAGCGCGTTGAACTTGTAGAAGTCCCGCAGCGCAGCGCGGGCACATTCGAACCCCAGCTCGTACTCGGCCTTGTTGAGCCACGCCTGCGCGTTCTGCGGCTGCTTCTCCGTCGCGAGGCCGAAGTAGTAGACGGCGCGCGCGTACGAGGGCTGCGCGTCGGCGAGCGCCCAGTACGGCTCGACGAGCAGCGGGTCGACGCCGCGCGCGCGGTTCGCGAGCCGCACCTGCTGCGCCGGCCGGTCGGCGAACAGCGCCTGATCGGCCCAGCGGTGTCCGAGCCAGGGCAGCAGCAGTGCTGCAAATGCGAGCGCCGCTGCGCCCGCAGCCGTGAGCGTCGCGAACGCCGGCACGCGCCGCGGCGGCCCTCCGACGAGCGATCCGGCGACGAGGAGCGCAGGCGCCGACACGGCGACGAAGTCCCAATCTATGTCGACGAGCCCGTGCAGCAGGTATGCCGGGAACATCAACGCGAGCGCGAGGTCCGGCCCCCGGCGGCGAAGGCTGCCGCGCAGGAGAAGCACGACCGAGCCGGCGAAGAGCAGGAAGCCGACGATGCCCGCCTCCGACAGGAACTGCAC
>DASZBP010000357.1:0-8045 GCA_035943915.1 Gaiellaceae bacterium
GTACTCGTGTCCGGTGACGATCGACCAGCCGTCGAAGATGCCGTTGCCGAACGCGTCACTCGTCGCGTTGACGTTGTGCATGCCGCAGCCGCTCGTGCCGACGCCAGGCCAGTTCTCGTTCTGCCACGGGATGAACGCGTACTGCAGGCGCTCCGGGTTGCCGACACCGTTCAGCGTGGTCGTCTGCGAGTGGTAGCCGCAGTACACGGGCTGGCCGGTCGCGATCGTCGTCGGCGGCGTGAGGATGATGTACGTCGCGTTCGGGTTGTAGCCAAAGTGCGCGGTGGCGCGAACGGCCTCCTGCGCGATCGGATCGTCGACGAGGTTCTCGGCGAGTCCGGACGCGATGATGTCGTCGGGCACCGGCGTCGTGTCGGTCCACACGCCCTTCAGCTGGCTGGCCGGGTTCGTGATGAAGCCTGAGCCGCCGACACACGTCGTCGAGCCGACGAGCACGTCCTTGCAGTACTGCGTCTGCACGCCGGCCCACTTGCTGCCGCCGATGCCGTTGAAGAACGCGCCGAGATACGTCTGCAGCGTCTTGCTCGAGTAGAGCTTGCCGTCGGTGTCGGGCGTGGTGAAGCCCTTGGCCCACTGCGGCCCCCACCAGATGAGATAGACGGCCGGCTTGGTCTCGACGCCGATCGCGCCGGTGCCTGCGTTGCCGCCGTGGTAGATCAGGTCGTTGGCGGTCGAGGTGGCGATGCCGGTCGGGTCGGACTGTCCGTTCGCCCAGAAGAAGTGCTTCGGGTTCGTCAGGCTGTCCGACGCCCCCGGCTTGGCCGCCGCGCCGACGATTCCGAAGGCGATGACGGCGACGATGAGAAAGATGGCTTTGCGCACGGGATTTTCCTCCTGGCTCACTGCGTTTCCAGATGAGGAGACCCGGGGCCGCGGGGAAACCTGCAAACGGACTGACCAGTTCGCTTCTGCTACGGTGTAACCGAACTCGTCAGTCCGCTTTGCCGAAGGGAGATCCTCTTGCCTCGCACCACCAACCGCTGGCTCATCCTCGTCCTCGTCTGCGTCGCCCAATTCATGGTGGTGCTGGACGCGACGATCGTGAACGTCGCACTGCCCTCGATCCAGACCGGGCTGCATTTCTCGCAGCTGAACCTGCAGTGGATCGTGAACATCTACACCCTCTTCTTCGGCGGCTTCCTCCTGCTCGGCGGGCGCGCTTCCGACCTGCTCGGACGGCAGCGCCTGTTCCTCGCGGGGCTCGCGCTCTTCACGCTGGCGTCGCTGGTCAACGGCGTCGCGACCTCGGGCGGGATGCTGATCGCCGGCCGCGCCGTGCAGGGCCTCGGCGCCGCGCTCGTCTCGCCGGCCGCGCTGTCGATCGTCACCACGACGTTCGCCGAGGGCAAGGAGCGCACCCGCGCGCTCGGCATCTGGAGCGCCATCGCCGCAGGCGGCGGCGCGGTCGGGCTGCTGCTCGGCGGCCTGCTCACCGACACGCTCTCGTGGCGCTGGGTCTTCTTCATCAACCTGCCGATCGGCATCGCAGCGTTCGTGCTCGGGCTGCGGTACATCCACAACACCCGCGCGGCCCAGCGGCCGGAGAGCGCGGACGTGGTCGGCGCAGTCACCGTGACCGCCGGCCTGCTCGCGCTCGTCTACGACATCGTCAAGGCGCAGCAGTACGGGTGGACATCCGGCCGCACGCTCGGGTTGTTCGTCGTGGCGATCGCGCTGCTCGCGACGTTCGTCGTGACGGAGCTGCGCTCGAAGGCGCCGCTGATCCGGCTCAGCATCTTCCGCACGCGCTCATTGACGAGCGCGAACGTCGCGATGCTCTTCGTGATGTCGGGCCTGATGTCGATGTTCTATTTCGCCTCGATCTACGTGCAGGAGGTGCTCGGCTGGAGCCCGCTCAAGGCAGGCGCGGCGTTCCTTCCCGTCACCGCAGGCATCGTCGTCGGCGCAGGTCTCGCGCAGGGTCTCGTGCGTGCGCTCGGCGTCCGCGTCGTACCGGTGATCGGCATCGCGATGGCAGCAGCGGGGCTCGTGCTGCTCAGCGGCATCCCGACGCACGGCACGTATCTCGCGAACCTCCTCCCCGGCCTCGCCGTGATGTCGGTGGGCATGGGGCTGACGTTCGTCCCGATCACGCTGATCGCGACGACCGGTCTCGCCGACGAGGACGCCGGTCTGGCGTCCGGCCTCTTCAACACCGCGCAACAGGTAGGCGGCGCGCTCGGCCTGGCGGTGCTCTCGTCGATCGCAGCGAGCCGCACGCACCGGGTGCACGAGGCGACGCACGCTGCATCCCTCGTCGACGGCTTCCAGCTCGCGTTCCTCACGGGCGCCGGGCTGATGGCCGCCGCCATCGTCGTGATCGTCGTCACCCTCCGCGGGCACCACGTGGCCGCGGTGGCGACCGGCGAGGCTGCGATGGTCCCCGCCTAGTGGTCGTCGAGACGCACCTCCGCTCGGACGCGCAGCGCAACCTCGAGCGCATTCTCGAGGCTGCGCGCAGCGTCTTCGCGGAGGGCGGTCTCGACGCGTCGGTCGCCGACGTCGCCGCCCTTGCCGGAGTCGGCACAGCGACGATCTTCCGCCGCTTCCCCACGAAGGACGACCTGCTCGCGGCGGTGCTCGAAGGCGAGCTCAACGGCTTGCTCGCGCAGGCCGAGAAGGCGACGACGCTTGCAGAGCTGATGACGGCGATGCTCGAGCGATACATCTCCGCGCGCTGCATCTGCGAAGCCGTCGGCAGCGAGCTGTTCGAGCGCCCCGACGTCGCGGCGCTGAAAGCGCGTGTCGGCGAGGCGCTCGCGCAGCTGCTCGAGCAGGAGAAGCGGGCGGGCGCGATCCGCGCCGACATCACGCTCGAGGACGTCGAATTCCTGTTCAACGCAGTCGGCCAGGCGGGCGTCCAGACGGAGCGGACGACGCCCGGCGCATGGCGCCGCTACGTCGACATCGTCCTGGCCGGGCTTCGCTAGGGCAGTACCGGGCCGAGCCCGCCCTCGAGCAGCTCGTACGCGCGCGCGATGTCGGCCTTCAGCTGCCTTACCGCGGCAGGCCCGTGCTTGCCGCCGAGCGCCATGCGGCGCGCCATCCGGAAGAACTGCCGGTGGACGCCGACCAGCAGGCTGCCCGCGATGCGCGCGTCGCGATCCGGGAGCCCCTCCTCGACGAGCACGTCGGAGAGCACCTGCGCAAAGCGCGCCATCACGTCGACCTCGCGCGCCATCAGCGCCGCCGAGTCCTCGAGCACGCGCGCGAACTGAGCGAAGTGCGGGCTCGCGAGCCGCGGCACCTCCGCAAGCTGCATGCGCCGCATCGCGTGCAGCACAGTCTCCTCGACGGGACGCGCGCGAATGCCTTCCGCGAGCGCGCGCATGCGCTCGGGCACCTCGTCGAAGAACAGGTCTTCCTTCGTCGGGAAGTAGTTGAAGACGGTCTTCTCGGAGACCCCGGCCTCGGCCGCCACCTCCGCTACGGTCACATGGTCGAAGCCACGCGTGACGAACAGGCGCATGGCGACGCCGGCGATCTGCTGCCGCGTCGCGAGCTTCTTTGCCTCGCGCAGACCCATACGCGGAGTGTAACCCGATCGTTACAGTTGCGGTAACTTTTCAGTCCCTGTAGGTTTGTCAGGAACCCGCCTCAAAGGAGAAGACGCTTGCTCGCCGGACTCGCACATGTCATTGCTCGCCGCCGCTGGTGGATCATCGGCGCCTGGATCGCCCTCACACTCTTCGGCGGCTATGCGGCCGGCGCAGTGTCGAAGCGCTGGTATCAGAGCTTCTCCATCCCGGGCAAGCAGGCATACGAGGCGAACCAGCGGACGTTCACGGCGTTCGGCACGGGCCTGCGTCCACCCAACGTGGTCGTCTACCACACGTCGGGTGACGCAACGCAAAGCGCAGCCATCGCGGCATCGGTGAAGCGTGTCGTCGCCGCGAACCCGCCGGCGCGCACGAGCTCCTGGTTCAGCACGCACAACGACATGTACGTGTCGAAGGACCGGCACACCACGTTCCTCGAGGTGTACTACGCCGGTACCGCCGACTTCAGCTCGAAGAGCGGTGCCGACGGAATGCGCGCCATCGCGGCCAAGGGACTACCCGCCGGAACGACGGTCAACGTCACCGGCCACGATCCGCTCGAGGAGGCCAGCTCGCATGGGTCGTCCGGCGGCGGCAGCGTGCTCATCGAGGCGCTGATCGGCGGCCTCGGCGCACTCGTCATCCTCTTCTTCGTCTTCGGGACGTTGCCCGCGGTGCTCATGCCGATCGTCGTCGCGATCGCCGCGATCCTCAACACGTACACGCTCGTGTGGGCGCTGACCTACGTCACCAACGTGTCGATCATCGTGCAGTTCCTGATCGCGCTGGTCGGTCTCGGGGTCGCGATCGACTACGCGCTGTTGATGATCTTCCGCTTCCGCGACGAGTTGCGCGAAGGCAACGACGTCGAGGCGGCGCTCGTCGAGACGATGACGCATGCCGCGCGCTCGGTGATCGTCTCCGGCTCGACCGTGGCCGTCGGCCTGCTGTCGATGCTCGTCCTGCCGCTGCCGTTCATCCGCTCGATGGGCATCGGCGGAATGCTGATCCCCGTCGTCTCCGTACTTGCTGCGATCACGTTGCTGCCGGCGATGCTCGCCGTGCTCGGAACGCGCATCAACAGCGTGCGGCTGATGCCGAAGCGATTCGTCGACCACGGGCACCCGGAGGACGGGCTCTGGGGCCGCTGGGCGCGTCTCGTCCTGCGCCGCCCGTGGGTCACGGCGGCGGTCGGTCTGACGATCACAATCGTGCTCGCGGTAATCGGCCTGCAGATCAACCCGAACGAGTCGCAGCTGAAGAACTTCCCAGGCAGCGGCACCGCGATCCAGGGTCGCCAGATGCTCGCCGACGCCGGCATCTCCCCCGGCGTGATGAAGCCGTTCGACGTGCTCGTCGAGCACAACGCAGATCCGAAGTCGGTCGCGCAGAAGGTCGCCGCCGTTCCGGGCATCGTCGGCGCGACGGTTCCGCCGGGCTGGACGAAGGGCGCAGACTCGATCGTCGAGGCGTTCCCGGCCGTCGACGGCGCCGCGCCGCAGATTCAGGGGATCATCAACCGCATCAATACGTCCCTGAAGGGCAGCAACGCGACACTCGCCGGCGTGCCCGCAGTCGATCGCGACTTCGTGCACGCGGTGTACGGCAACTTCCCGTACGTGCTCGCGTTCGTCCTGGTTCTCACGCTCATCCTGCTGGCACGGGCGTTCAGGTCGATCGTGCTGCCGATCAAGGCGGCGATTCTCAACCTGATCTCACTCGGCGCGGCGTTCGGGATCGTCGTGTTCATCTTCCAGTGGGGTCACGGCTCGTCCCTCTGGAACATCACCGCGACCGGCGCGATCACCGCGTGGATCCCGCTGATGATCTTCGCGTTCCTGTTCGGCCTGTCGATGGACTACGAGGTCTTCATGCTCACGCGGATGCGCGAGGCGTACGACGAGACCGGGTCGACCGAGAAGGCGATCGAGCTCGGGCTCGCGCGCACCGGCAAGCTCGTGACCAGTGCGGCACTGATCCTGATGTTCGCGTTCCTCGTGCTCTCGTCGAGCCCGGGCTTCGAGATCAAGGAGTTCGCAATCGGCCTCGCCGCCGGGATCATCTTCGACGCGACGGTGATCCGCGCCCTACTCGTGCCGGCGCTGATGCGCCTGCTCGGCCCCGCCAACTGGTGGATGCCGAGCTGGACGCGGAAGGTGCTCTTCGTGAAGGACCCCGAGCCGGCGCCCGTTGTCGACTAGGACAGCGGCCGGAGCCGCGGATTGCGCGACAGCTGCACGCAGCGTTGGCGACTGCCCATCGCTGCGAGCAGCGTCGCGTGGCGGATACGAGGCGACACACGGTCGAGGCGCGTCACGTCGAAGTCGCCGTTCTCGTCGGGGGACACGACGAACACTGCGCGGCAGCGCGCGCCGGTCGGCTGTGAGACGTCGAGTCGCGGCGCGTGCGGCAGGTACCACTCGAGCGGCGCGCGGAAGCGGAAGAAGCTGCCGAAGACCGCGATCGGGTCGGAGGGCCGCCATCCGGCCGCGACGAGCGCCTTGGCGACCGCCTGATACTGCGGTGGCGGCAAGGCGATGACGGACACGCAACTCGCCGCCGTCGCGACGACGGCAGCTACTGCCGCCGGAACAGCTACACGCCGCAGTGCGCCGAGGGCGCTCGTCGCCGCGATCACGACGAACGGCGATGTCTCGGCGAGGTTCCGCACGGCGTAGATGCGCAGGCCGCCCGCCCACGCGATGCTCGCGAGGAGAATCGGCGCGAACGCCAGCGCGACCGTCAACCGGCCGGCCGCCCCGCTTCGGGCGAGGAGCCAGGCACCGACTGCGACGATCACGAGCACGCCGACGACCACGGGTAGGTAACGCACGCTGATCGGCGCAAAGACACGCATCGGCGTGTCGAGCACCACGCGCCATGAAAAGCGCTTGATCCACCAGTAGTGGTCATGGCGAAACTGCGCGAGGAACCCGGGCAGCCAAGGCGCCGCCGCGACAGCGGCAGCAGCGATCGCGAACGTCATCCTGCGTCGAAGCGCCCGCGCTTGCGGGTCGAGCCACAGCCACGCAACGACCGCCGCGACGCTGAAGACGAAGAAGTAGTGCGTCAGCACACCCGCCCACACCGTCACGCCGACCGCGACATCGAGCTTCGGGCTCGGAGACCGAAGAGCGCGGAGCAGCAGCAGCCCGAGCACCGCGGCGAGCAGCGCGAGAAGCGCGTACGCGCGGAGCTCCGAGCCTTGTGCCACCGGCTCGTACGAGACCGCGACGAGGAGCGCAGCCACGAAGGCATAGCCGCGCGGAAGCAGCTCGGAGGCGAGCGCGTACACGACTACGGCGAGCAGTCCCCCGAACGCGACCGAGAGCAGTCGAACGTCTTCGACCGGCACGCCGAGGTGGTGCACGAGCCACCCAAGCGAGTACCAGAGCGGCGGCGTCGATTCCGTGCGGATCACGTGTCGCACCGCACCCGTCAGCGTCGGCTCCCGCAGGATGCGCGCCGAGAAGACCTCGTCCTGCGACAGCGCCGCCCGCCAGACGTTCGGCAAACGCATCGCTACAGCCACCACCGCGACCGCGCCGTACGCCCATGCCGCATGTCTACGCACCTTCGCCCCCAAGGATCGCATCGCCGTGCCGGCCGACGACGAGCCGGCCGAGCGCAGTCTGCACGGACCGGTTACCCGCCGGGTCGATCGCCTCGAGCGCCAAGCGGTACGTGCCGAATCGGAGATGCCGGTCGAACCAGCGCAAGTGCCCATCGAGCGGAGCGAAGCGCGTCAGCACCGTCCTACGGCCGTCGACCAGCAGAGCAGCCTGCGCGCGCTCGCCGAACCGGTACGTGACGAGCACCGACGAGCGCAGCGGGCGAGCCCGCGTGGCGTCGACCGGCGGACGATCGGTGTCGAGCAGGACGGTGCTCGGGAGTCTCAGCGTGCGGTGCAGGCCCGGAAACGACAGCTGCGGCACATATGTGCCGTCGGGGTAGTGCCTCCCCGACAGCTCACGACCGGACCAGCGGAGATGGAGCCAGCCCTTCACCGCGCGGCCGCTGGAGAAGATCGCGACGGCCTGTCTCGTCGAGGAGTCGACCATGCTTACGGCGATCCGCGCAGGCCGCAGCAGCCGAAACGCGACGTGCGCGACGTCGTGTGAGCAGGCGCACGTGGGTGAGAAAGTCTTGTCGATGCGCGTCCCGGCGACGAGCGCGGTCGCCAGCTTCGCGCGCTCGGTGATGAAGAACGCTGCGGCTGTTGCCGCTACGAGGGCCGCGACCAGTGTGGCGGCGAGAACATCAGCCGCCCTTGCCTTCGACTGGCTAACGCGAATGCGCAGGCGCTTCGCGGCCGCGTCCGCGAGCGCAAGAGCGTCGGCAGGCGTCTCCGCCGTCGCGATGACGAACCCGCGGCGGTCGATGTCTGCCTGAAGCGGGCGGATCGTCGTCCCGATGTCGAAATACAGGCCGGCGTCGAGCACACCGGATGCGCTACGCACGCGTTCCAGCCCGTCGATCGACTCG
>DASZBP010000358.1:0-5593 GCA_035943915.1 Gaiellaceae bacterium
AAGACGTGCTGGTAGAGGATCGGGCTCCCGCCGTGCGCCGGGTCGAAGAAGTGCGTGCCGGCCTGCCGGTCGAGCAGCATCAGCGTCAGGCCTGCGGACAGCACCGGCAGCACGATGACGAGCAGCCACGCATAGGTGAATATCGACCAGACGAACAGGGGCATGCGCATCCACGACATCCCGGGCGCCCGCATGTTCGTCACCGTCACGACGAAGTTGATCGCGCCGACGAGCGACGAGATCGAAAGGATGTGCAGCGAGAGGATCCAGAGGTCCTGGCCGTTACCGGGGGAGTGCACCGTCGAGAGCGGCACGTACGCCGTCCAGCCCGATGCCGCCGCGCCGCCCTTGGCGAAGAAGCTCAGCATCAGCACGATTCCGCCGAGCAGGTACAGCCAGTACGACAGCGCGTTGAGGCGCGGGAACGCCATGTCGCGCGCGCCGATCATCAGCGGCACGAGGTAATTCCCGAACCCGGCGAGGATCGGGACGATGACCAGGAAGATCATCGTCGTGCCGTGAATCGTGACGACCTGGTTGTACGAGCCGCGCACGAGGAAGTGGTTGTGCGGGACGATCAGCTGCGTGCGGATCATCAGCGCGAGCACGCCGCCGATCGCGAAGAACACGAGGCACGTGAGGATGTAGAGGATCCCGATCCGCTTGTGGTCGACGGTCGTCAGCCAGGAGGTCAGCTTTCCCTGGCGCCAGTCGTACGGCCTGCGCATCGTCTCGGTGCTTGCTACCACGCTGCCCCTCTTATCCGCTCTTCGCGAACTGCTTGGTGTACGCGACCAGTGACTGGATCTGACGGTCCGACCAGTTGCGCCCGACGGCCGGCATCTGGTTCTGGCCGTTGCGCAGCAGCGTCGTCAGCCCGTGGACGTCGGCGAGCAGCGGGTTGCCCTGCAGCGCCGGCCCGACGTACTTGTTCGCGAGGCGATGGCACGACGAGCAGACGCCCTGCCACTCCTCCTTGCCGAGCGCGAGGTTGCTGCCGGAGCTCGCGGTCTTGCGGCCGGCGATGAACTGCGCGTACTGCGCCTTCGGCACGACGTCGACCTGGCCGAGCATCAATGCGTGCTGGATCCCGCAGAGCTCGGCGCAGCGCGCCTCGTACTTGCCGACCGGCGCCTCGAACCACGTCTTGTTGACCTTGCCCGGGATCGCGTCGTACTTGCCGCCGAGCTCCGGCACCCACCAGGAGTGGTTGACGTCCCAGTCGAGCCCGACGACGCGCTCGTTCACGAGCTCGTTTGCGGGCGCGACCATCCGATTGATCGAGACCGCGCCGTTCGGATAGCGGAACAGCCAGTAGAACTGGTGCCCCTCGATCGTGATCGTCGTCTCGTCGGCCGCGGCGGCCTTCGGCGCATCGGCGATGCCGGGCAGCTTGTAGAAGACGAACGCGCCGATCAGCACGAGGATCACGACCGGCAGCACCGTCCAGGTGATTTCGAGCTTCGTCGAGCCGTGGATCTGCAGACCCTCGGCGGTGCGCGGGCGCTTGCCGCGGCGGTACTTGATGATGAAGGCGATCAGCGCGCCCTCGACCGCGACGAACACGATCCCGGTGAAGATCGCAACGACGATGTACGCATCCGTCACGCGATGCGCGTTCGGCGAATGCGGCGATGCGGGAAGGAACCCGCCGCTTCCGGCGAGCGCCACGGAGGCCGCGACCAATGCGACCAGGCTCGTGCAAAAGGTGGCAAAAACGATCCGGCGCACGCCGGTTGGCATCGTATAGAGGGTGAAAGCGCAGAGTCAGGTTGAGCTGCCCCTCGGGGTGACCGAGCCCTTCGACGTCTACGTCAACGGGGTCGCCCGTCGGCGGGGCACGGATTACGAGGTGCGCGGGTCGACGCTCTACCTCGTCGACGAGCTCCGCGGTGAGGGCCGCCTCGGCTTCTGGCGCTGGGCGTCGCTCTGGCTCGGGGTCGCCGGCACCTACCGGCGAAACGACAAGGTCGACGTCGTGAAGAACGGGCGCGTGTTCACTCTGACTCCGGCTCCAGCCGGCCCAGCACCTGGTCAGCCAGCTCGCTGACGGGCGTCTCGAGCTCTCCCACCTGCACCGTCCACTCTGTCCGCCGCGCGCCTCGGAGCGCGTGGAGCATCGCCGTCTGCGGCGGGTCGGGCACTACCTCGGCACCGCGCTCGACGAGCGCGGCCGCGAGCTCCTGCGCGTGGGCGACCAGGTCCGGCATCCGCGGCAGCACCTCGTCGAGGCCGCGCTCGGCCGCCTCGAGGTAGTGGCCGATGCGGTACATGCGCCCGCCGTGGCGCACCCGCCACACCTGCGACTCCGCGACGAAGCCGGCCGGCCCCGCGAGCATGCAGCCCGCGCCGGCGCCCAGATCCTTGTAGAGCGAGACGTAGACCGTGTCGAACAGCGCGGCGATCTCCGCGAGCGCGCGGCCGTAGAACGGTCCGCATTGCCAGAGCCGTGCGCCGTCCATGTGCACGGCGGCGCCCTTCGCGCGCGCCAGTTCCGTGATCGCGACGAGCTCGTCCCATGACGGGAGCTGCCCGCCGAGGTCGCGCTGCGGCAGCTCGACGAGCACCGCGGCGAGCGGCTCGGCCACCTGCTCGAGGTCGGCGAGGGTGAAGAGCCGGTTGCGGCTCCCGAGCAGCACGGCATGCAGCCCGTGCAGCACCGCGTAGCCGCGCTCCTCGTGCACGTCGAGGTGGCAATGCGGGTGGAACGCCACCGCCTTGCGCCCGCGCGCGTCGGAGTGGATCCGCAGCGCGATCTGCTGCGCCATCGTCCCGCTCGGAAACCACGTCGCCGCCTCCTTGCCGAGCAGCGCCGCGACCCGCGCCTCGACACGCTCCGGGAGCTCGCCTTTCCCGTATTTGTCGTCTGTCGGCTCCAGGCGGAGGATGCTACGTTCGCCCGCGTGACCGCCGCGACGCTCTCGCGTTTCCGCACCCGGGAGTGGCTGGACGAGCGGTGGGCGACGCCGGCGATCCTGGTCGGGCTGACCGCGGTGTCCTTCGTCCTGCGTTCGCGCATCCTGCACGCGGGCTTCTGGATCGACGAGGGCATCTCCGTCGGCATCGCGCACCATCACTGGACGTCGATCCCGCATGTGCTGAAGCACGACGGGTCGCCGCCGGCGTACTACATGCTGCTCGGCCTCTGGATTCGCGCGTTCGGCGACGGCGAGCGCGCGACGCATCTGCTCTCGCTGATCTTCGCGCTCGCATGCATCCCGCTTGCGTTCGCAGTCGGCCGCTCGGTCTTCAATCGCACGACCGGGATCGTCGCCGCGACGCTGATCGCGTTCGACCCCTTCCTCACGTACTACGCGCAGGAGACGCGCATGTACACGATGGAGGCGTTCCTCTCGCTGCTCGTCGCGTGGGCGTACGTGCAGGGGATCCTGCGCGGCTCGCGCGCGTGGTGCGTCGGGCTCACGCTCTCGCTCGCGGCGCTTGTCTATACGCACAACTGGGCGCTGTTCGCGTGCGCAGGCCTGGCGATCACGACGGCGGTCGTCGCGCGCGACCGGTGGAAGCGCTTCGCCGCGGTCGCCGTCGGCGTGGCCGTTCTTTACGCGCCGTGGCTGCCGACGCTGTGGTTTCAGGTGCAGCACACCGGCGCGCCGTGGTCGACGCGTCCGGGCCTGCACAACCTGATTCTCGCGCCGGGCGCAGTGCTCTCGGGCGACGGGCCGTTCATGGCGTTCGCGCTCGTCGGCGGCACCGGGCTCGCGGCATACGTCCGGCGGCGCGACGACAGCGACCGGCGGATCATCCTCACGCTCTCCTACATGGTCGCGTTCACGGTGGTGCTCGCGTGGATCTCGTCGCAGGTCACTCCCGCCTGGACGACGCGCTACTTCGCGGTCGTGCTCGGTGCGCTGGTCGTCGTCGCCGCGCGCGGCCTCGTGACCGCGGGACGGCTCGGGCTGATCGCGCTGATCGCGGTGATCTTCATCTGGACGGGCTACTCCGCGCACAACGACAAGGAGAACGCGCGGCAGCTCGCCGCGCAGCTCGTGCCGGGGATGCACGAGGGCGAGCTCGTGCTGACGACGCACCCCGAGCAGGTGCCGGTGTTGCGGTACTACTTCGGCCCCGAGTTCCGCTACGCGAACACGTTCGGGCCAGTGCAGGACCCGCAGGTGTTCGACTGGGTCGACGCGGTGTCGCGGCTCGAGAACACGCCGGCAAAGGCGACCGAGGACGCGCTGGTGCGGACGGTCAAGCCGGGCCAGAGCTTCGTCGTGATCACGCCGGTCTTCCGGGACTACTGCGCCTGGGATGCGAAGTGGACGGAGACGGTGTGGAAGCAGGCCGTGATCTGGACGCACATCCTCGAGACCGACCCCCGGCTCGACCAGGTCCAGCACGTCTCGACGAACGAGATTGCCGACCATCTGAACTTCTTCAAGCCCCTCCAGGGCTTCGTCTATCGCCGAGTGCGCTAGATTCCACCGGCGGCCCGGGGGCTGCTTTTCCTTTCATGAGCGAATCGACAGCGAAGACGATGCTCGTCCTCGGCGGCGGGCCGGCAGGGTTGACCGCCGGCTACCTGCTCGGCAAGGAGGGACACCAGGCGGTTGTCCTCGAGGCCGAGAACCAGGTCGGCGGGCTCGCGAAGACGGTCGAGCGCGACGGCTACCGCTTCGACCTGGGCGGCCACCGCTTCTTCACCAAGTCGCAGGAGGTCAACGACCTCTGGCACGAGGTGATGGGCGACGAGTTCCTGCTGCGCCCGCGCATGTCGCGCATCTACTGGAACAACCGCTACCTCGACTACCCGCTGCGCGGCCCGGACGTGATCAAGAAGCTCGGCCCGATCGAGCTCGCGCGCTGCATGGCGTCGTACGCGCGCGCCGCCGCCAAGCGGAACAAGGTCGACAACTCGCTCGAGGACTGGGTCACGAATCGCTTCGGCAAGCGCCTGTTCGAGCTGTTCTTCAAGACGTACAACGAGAAGGTCTGGGGCGCGCCGGCATCGGAGATTCGCGCGGAGTGGGCTGCGCAGCGCATCAAGGGGTTGTCGTTCTTCTCGGCCGCGCGCGCCGCGTTCTTCGGCAACAAGGGGAACAAGGTCAAGAGCCTGATCTCGGAGTTCAACTACCCGCGCTACGGCCCCGGCCAGATGTGGGAGCGGATGGCCGACGCCATCGTCGCGCAGGGCGGCGAGGTGCGGCTCGAGGCACCGGTCGAGCGCATCGAGCTCGTCGGCAGCCGCGTCGTCGAGGTCGAGGCCGGCGGCGAGCTGTACGAGCTGCCCGACACCGTGATCTCGTCTCTGCCGCTGCGCGAGGTCGTCGAGATGGTGCACCCGCATGCGCCGCGCGAGGTGCAGGACGCTGCGCGCGGGCTGAACTATCGCGACTTCCTCACCGTTGCGCTCGTCGTCGACGGCGAAGACCTCTTCCCCGACAACTGGATCTACATCCACGAGCCGAAGGTGCAGGTCGGGCGCATCCAGAACTACCGCTCGTGGTCGCCGTGGATGGTCCCGGACCCGAGCAAGGCGTGCGTCGGGCTCGAGTACTTCTGCTTCGCCGGTGACGAGCTGTGGACGATGAGCGACGACGATCTCGTCGAGCTCGCCGCGAAGGAGCTCGAG
>DASZBP010000359.1:0-7547 GCA_035943915.1 Gaiellaceae bacterium
CGGACGCCACCGGTTCGTAGGCGGGCGTCGTCGTCTGATGCTGCGCGACATCCGCTCGCGTCGTCGTCACCGCCGCGGTCTGACGGCGGCCGAACGGCTCGAGCGTCGTGCCGAGCGTGTAGCCGATGCCGAACGCGAGCACGCCGATCCATGTGCCGACGTTGTTCACGACGTCGCGGATGCCGATGTCACCGGACCACGAGAGGACGTGGCCACGGAACCAGTTCGGGTGCGGCTGCTTCGCGAGCAGCACCCAGCCCGCCGTGACGAGCACCGGCAGGAATGCGAAGACGAACATCCCCGGGGGATGGCCGCCGCGGCCGCGCAGCTGCGACAGGGCGAGTACGGCGCCGGCGCCGGCGACGACGCCGAGCGCAGCCCAGTAGCCGCCGGTCGAGTTCCGGCCGATCTGTGCCGCGAGCCACAGCAGGAAGCCTGCGATGCCGGCCCCGAGCAGGGTGGACGCGGCTCTGCTCATTCCGTTCATGGGTGTTCCCTCGCTTTCGAGTGGACACAACTAGAACGCCGGAACTGCGATTAGAGTCACGCTCGTGCCGCTGCTGGCCGTGAAGAGCGTGACCCGTCGCTTCGGAGGCATCGTCGCCATCGACGACGTCTCGCTGGACGTGGAGCAGAGCCAGATCGTCGGCCTGATCGGGCCGAACGGCGCGGGCAAGACCACGCTGTTCAACGTCATCACCCGCCTCTACCGCCCGGACGCCGGGGAGCTCGAGTTCGGCGGGAAGAGCCTGCTCCGGACGCCACCGCACCGGATCGTCCGCCGCGGCATCGCGCGGACGTTCCAGAACGTCGAGCTGTTCGGGACGATGACGGTGCTCGACAACGTGCTCGTCGGCGCGCACACGCGCACGCAGCCGTTCCGCGGCCGCGTGGCGCTCGGCCACGCCCGCGAGGTCATCGAGTACGTCGGCCTCTCCGATGTCGCGCTGCGGCCCGTCGCAGGGTTGCCGTTCGGCACGCTCAAGCGCGTCGAGCTCGCGCGCGCGCTCGTCGCCGAGCCGAAGCTGCTGCTGCTCGACGAGCCCGCCGGCGGCCTCAACCACGAAGAGGTGTCGGAGCTCGGCGCGTTCATCCGCCGCCTGCGCGACGACTTCAAGCTCACCGTGCTGCTCGTCGAGCACCACATGGGGCTCGTGATGGGGATCGCCGACCGGATCCACGTGCTCGACTTCGGCCGGAAGATCGCCGAGGGGACGCCCGACGAGGTACGGAGCAACCCCGCGGTGATCGAGGCATACCTCGGCGCCGAGAGTTGACGCGGCGCCTCGACTGGGACGGCGTGCTCAACGTGCGCGATCTCGGCGGCGTTCCGCTTGCCGACGGGACGGAGACGCGGTACGGCGAGCTCGTGCGCGCCGACAACATCGGCCGCATGGGACCCGACGGCTGGCGGGCGCTCGCCGAGCACGGTGTGACGCGCATCGTGGACCTGCGCTGGCCCGAGGAGATCGAGGACGACCCGCCACGCGACGTCGACGTCGACGTCGTCAACGTGTCGGTGTTCGGCGATCTCGACCCCGACTTCGACGACCCGATCGACCGCTACGTCCCGACGAACGACGCGGCCGGCTACTTCGGCTGGATGTACGAGCGCGCGTGGGAGACACACCGCACCGAGATCGCGAATGCGCTCGCCGCGATCGCGGACGCACCTCCGGGCGTCACGCTGTTCCACTGCTACGCCGGCAAGGACCGCACGGGTCTCGTCGCGGCGCTGCTCTTGCGGCTCGCGGGGGCGACGATCGAGGAAGTCGCTGCGGACTACGCGCTCTCCGGGCCGAGCTGGGAGGCGGACAGCCGCTGGATCGAATCGGCGACGACCGAGGAGGATCGGCGCCGGCGCACGCTGCGGGTGCAGGCCCCGTTCGACGCGATGGACGGCGCGCTGCGCCTGCTCGAGGAGCGGTTCGGCAGCGTCGAGGAGTATCTGCGCGGTGCAGGGCTCGACGACGAGCGCATGGCTCGGCTGAGGCAGCGGCTTGCCGCTGCTTGAGCTGCGCGACGTCGAGGCGCGCTACGGGCAGGTCGTCGCGCTGCGCAACGTGTCGCTGTCCGTCGACGAGGGTGATTTCGTCGCAGTGCTCGGAGCGAACGGTGCGGGGAAGACGACGACACTCCGCGCGATCTCCGGCACGGTGAAGACGAGCGGCAAGGTGCTGCTCGACGGCGATCCGGTGTTCAGGCGCCGGCCCGAGCGGATGGCGAAGCTTGGCGTTGCGCACGTGCCGGAAGGGCGCGGGACGTTCACCGCGCTCACGGTGCTCGAGAACCTGAAGCTCGGCGCGTGGGTGCAGCGCGGCGCGAGCGGCCGCAACCTCGCGCGCGTCTTCGAGCTGTTCCCGGTGCTGTACGAGCGGCGCGAGCTGCGCGCCGGGTCGCTGTCGGGAGGAGAGCAGCAGATGCTCGCGCTCGGCCGCGCGATGATGGCGCGCCCGCGGCTGCTGCTGCTCGACGAGCCGTCGCTCGGGCTCGCGCCACTCGTCACGCGTGAGATGTTCGGCGCCCTGCGGCAGCTGAACGAGCAGGGAACGGCGATCGTGGTCGTCGAGCAGAACGCGACGCTTGCGCTGTCGGCGGCGCGGCACGCGTACCTGCTCGAGACGGGCCGGGTCGTGCTCGCCGGCAATGCAGAGGCAATGCGCGAGAACGACGACGTGCGCCGGAGCTACCTGGGCTACTGATGGCGAACTTCGCGCAGCAGATCGTGTCGGGGCTGGCGATCGGCGGGATCTACGGGTCGCTCGCGCTGGCGCTCGTCCTCATCTACCGCGCGACCGGCGTCATCAACTTCGCTCAGGGCGAGCTCGCGACGCTGTCGGCGTTCGTCTGCGCGGCACTGGTCGGGCACGGCTGGTCGTTCTGGCCGGCATTCGGCATCACCGTCATCCTCTCGTTCGCCGGCGGCATGGGGCTGCACGTCACGCTGATCCGGCCGCTCGAGCAAGGGCCGCTGCTCGGCATCGTGATCGTGACGATCGGGCTGCTGATCGCCGTCAACGGCCTCGACACGTGGATCTGGGGCGGCCAGGTGCATCAGTTCCAGGGGCCGTTCTCGACGTCACCGATCCACGTCGGCGGGGTCGCGTTCTCGAAACAGGACATCGGCGTGATCGCCGTGTCAGTCGTCGCGCTCACGCTGACGGGGCTGCTGCTCTCGCGCACGAAGCTCGGGCTCGGCCTGCGCGCGGTCGCGGCGAATCCCGCAGAGGCTCGGCTGACGGGCATTCCGGCCGGCGGGATGTACGCGCTCGGCTGGGGCCTCGCGGCGGCGCTCGGCGCGGTCGCGGGCGTCATGGCGGCCCCGTCGCTGCTGCTCGGGCCGAACATGATGCAGACCGTCCTTCTCTATGCGTTCGCCGCCGCGCTGGTCGGCGCGATGGTGTCGCCGCTCGGTGCGGTGCTCGGCGGGCTGGGGCTCGGCGTGCTGCTGAACCTGCTCGGCACGTACGTGCACTGGATCGGCGGCGACCTCCGGCTTGCGGTCGCGCTGGCGCTGATCCTCGCGCTGCTCGTCGTGCGGAGGCACGCATGAGGCGGCTGTATCTCCTCGGGGCCGCGGCGGTTGTGCTCGTCGTGCTGCCGTTCGTGCTCTCGGACTTCCGCACGGTTCAGCTCGCGACGGTCGGCGCGTATTTCATCGCGATCATCGGGCTCGACGTGCTGATCGGGCACAGCGGGCAGGTGTCGCTCGGTCACGGCGGGCTGATGGCGGTCGGCGGCTACACGACCGCCATCCTGATGGCGCACCACGGCGTCCAGGATCTCTGCACGATCCCACTCGCCGCGCTCGTCGCGGGCGCGGTCGGGCTGCTGTTCGGGTTGCCGGCACTGCGGCTGTCGGGGCTTTTTCTCGCGCTGGCGACATTCGGTATCGCCGTCGTCCTGCCGACGTTGCTCAAGCGCTTCGACCACTTCACCGGCGGCTCGTCGGGGGTGGCGCTCTTCGGGCTGCCGCAGCAGAGCGGCCAGGGCGCGGGCTACCTCGGAATGACGAACGACACGTGGCTGTACGCGCTGACCTGGACGATCGGCATCGCTCTGTTCGCGCTGGCGTGGTGGCTGCTGTCGTCGCGCTTCGGCCGCGCGCTCCGTGCGGCGCGCGACAGCGAGCCTGCTGCAGCTGCCGTCGGCATCAACCGCTCGGCGTACCGCGTCGCCGCGTTCGGCATCTCCGCCGCGTACGCCGGTGTCGCCGGCGCGCTGTACGCGATCAACGTCGCGTACGTCTCGCCCGACACCTACTCCGTGCAGCTCTCGCTGTTCCTGCTGGTCGGCGCGGTCGTCGGCGCCTACGGCTCGATCTGGGGCGCGCTCGGCGGGGCGCTGTTGATCGAGTTCCTGCCCGATCTGGCCGGCACGTTGCCGCACGTGAGCTCGAAGGAGGCGGGGCCGGCGACCTTCTTCTTCGGCGCGGTGCTGATCGTCATCGTCCTGCTCCTGCACCTCGTGCGGAAGGTGTCCGCCCGCTAAGCGCGAAACCGTCGCGGTGCGCCGGATGCTCACCGCAGCCGCCGTCGTCGCCGCCGTGCTCGCTCCCAGTGCGAACGCGGTCGGGGGGAACAGCGTGAACCCGCAGATCGCCGGTCTGCAGGTGGCTCTGCGTGCCTGGGGGTACTACAACGGCCCCGTCGACGGCATCGCCGGCCCGGTCACCGCGGGTGGGCTGCACGCGTTCCAGCGGCGGATGCACCTGCCCACCGGCACGGCGAACGCGCAGACGCGCGCGAAGCTCGGCCCGCTCGGGAAGCCGCTCTTCGGCTCGCGCTTGCTCGAGCGCGGCTGCTTCGGCTGGGACGTCTCGGTGCTTCAGTTCGTCCTCTGGCGCGCGGGCCTGTACAACGGCGCGCTCGACGGCTACCTCGACGGGACGACCGAGCGTGCACTGAAGAAGTTCCAGGCGCGCGCGCGACTTGCCGCCGACGGTGTTGCGGGCCGCGCGACGCTTGCCGCCATCGCGACGCATGCGCGCGTCCCCGTGCGCCCGCACGTCGTGCAGGTGGCGCAGCTCGTGTACGTCGTGAAGAGCGGCGACTCGCTCACCGCGATCGCGCACCGCTTCGGCACATCCGTGAGGGCGCTTGCGAGCAGCAACCACGTCGACCCCTCGCGCTACCTGATCATCGGCACACGGCTGCGCGTCCCGCACGCGGCGCCGACCGACGTGCGCGCGCTGCTCGACAAGTGGGCGGCGCACTTCGGGGTCGACGCGAGCCTCGTGCGCGCGCTCGCCTGGATGGAATCGGGCTACCAGACCAAGCTCGTCTCGAGCGCCGGCGCGCGCGGCGTGATGCAGCTGCTGCCGACGACGCGGCAGTACGCCGCCGACGTGCTGGTCGGACAGCCGATTCCCGCCGGCGTCGACGGCGACGTCGAAGCGGGCGTCGCGTACATCAAGCACCTGCTCGACGTGTTCCACGGCAACACGAGCCTCGCGCTCGCCGGGTGGTACCAGGGTGAGCGCGCGGTGCGGACGAGCGGCGTCTACAAGGTGTCGAAGCCGTTCGTCGCCGACGTGCTCGCGCTCAGAGCTCGAATGTGAGCAGATCGTCGATCGTCTCGCGCCGGCGGATCAACCGCGCCTCGCCGCCGTCGACGAGCACCGCAGCCGGCCGCGGTACCGCGTTGTAGGTCGAGCTCATTGCGAGCGTGTACGCGCCCGTGACGGGGACGGCGAGGATGTCGCCGCGCTTCGGCTCCGGCAGCTCGACCCGCTCGATCAGCACGTCGCCGGACTCGCAGTGCTTGCCCGCGACCGCGTACGCCCCGGTTGCCTCTTCGGTCGCGCGGTTCGCGAGCAGCGCGGTGTAGCGCGCGTTGTACATCGCAGGGCGCGGGTTGTCCGACATGCCGCCGTCGATCGTCACGTACGTCGTCGCCGCGCTCGCGCGCTTCACCCCGCCGACGCTGTAGAGCGTCACACCTGCGCGTGAGACGAGCGAGCGGCCCGGCTCGAGCACGAGACGAGGCTGCGGGAGCTGCTGCAGGTGAAATGCGCGCTGCAGCTCTCCGGTGAGGCCGCCGACGAACTCCGCGACGGTGAACGAGGGCTCCTCCCGCACGTGGCGCACGCCGAGCCCGCCGCCGAGGTCGATCGCCTGCGGCGTCCAGCCGAGCTCCTGCCGCGCGCGCGCCGCGAACTGCGCGACCCAGTCGACCGTCATAAGCGATGCGCCGAAATGCATGAGCTGCGAGCCGACGTGCACATGCATGCCCTCGCACTCGGGCACGCGGCGCAGCGCCTCGATCGCATCGTCGGGAGGGAGCCCGAACTTCGAGCCGTGGTGCGCGGTCTTGATCGCTTCGTGCGTGTCCGCCTCGATGCCCGGCGTGACGCGGATGAGGAAGCGGGTCGCGCCGAGCTCGCGCGCGCGGTCGATCTCCTCGAGCGAGTCGAGCACGACGAGCGCTCCGACCTCGGCGGCGCCGCGTAGCAGCGCGTCCTCCTTGTTGTTGCCGTGGATCACGAGCCGGTTACCAGTCATCCCAGCGCGCAGCGCGAACGCGAGCTCGCCGGCGGTGGAGACGTCCGCGCCGAGGCCTAGCTCGGCGAACAGCCGGAGCACCGCGAGCGAGGGGAACGCCTTCGTCCCGTAGACGACGAGCGCGCCCGGCGCGGCTTCGGCGTACGCGCGCGCCTGGTGACGCAGCGTGGCGGCGTCGTAGACGACGACCGGCGTGCCGAACTCGCGCGCGAGGTCGTCCGAGCGGACGCCGCCGAGCGCGAGCATGCCGCCCTCGAATGAGGCGCTTTCCGGGAGGAGGTCGGTTACACTGTCCATGTGAACCTGCTTCTTACCTGAGCCAGGAAGCCACGTGGCGAAAGCCGCGGCAGCTTCCCCCGGGCCTCTCTTCGAGAGGCTTTTTCATTTCTAGGAGCCCAAATGGAACGGTACGACGCACAGCAAATCGAGCAGAAGTGGCAGGCGGCGTGGGCCGAGGCCCGCGCGTTCAACGTCGACGACCCGGAGCCGGGGGACGACAGCCCGCGCTTCTACCAGCTCGAGATGCTGCCGTACCCGTCCGGAACGCTGCACATGGGGCACGTCCTCAACTACACGCTCGGCGACGTCGTGACGCACTTCCGCCGCCGCCAGGGCGTCAAGGTGCTGCGCCCGATGGGCTTCGACTCGTTTGGCCTGCCGGCCGAGAACGCGGCGATCCGCGAGGGCGGCGACCCGCTCGAAATCACCGAGCGCAACATCGCGTCGATCACGAGCCAGATGCGGCGCATGGGCTGGGCAATCGACTGGGATCGCGTCGTCTCCGCGCACGAGTCGACCTTCTATCACTGGACGCAGTGGCTCTTCCTGCGCTTCTTCGAGAAGGGCCTCGCGTACCGCAAGGCGGCCCCGGTCAACTGGTGCCCGCACGACCAGACCGTGCTGTCGAACGAGCACGTCGTCGACGGCAAGTGCTGGCGCTGCGGCGCGGTCGTCGAGGTGCGGAACATGGAGCAGTGGTTCTTCAAGATCACCGACTACGCCGACGAGCTGCTGCACGACCTCGACACGATCGACTGGCCGGAG
>DASZBP010000360.1:0-41388 GCA_035943915.1 Gaiellaceae bacterium
GCACTCGTCGACCAGGCCCGCATCGAGATGCGCGGCCAGGAGCTCGTCGTCGCGGTCGACAACAAGCGGGGCGGCTTCGGCTTCAACCTGTCGAACCTCTTCGGCGCGAGCGGCATCAGCTGCCGGATCCGGTGCGCCGAGGGCTCGACCCTCCGGGTGCGGACGAAGTCGGCCGACGTCGTCGCCGCCCTCGACCTCGCCGGCGCCGACATCGCGACGGCCTCGGGCGACGCACGCCTCGAGAACATCACCGGCGACCTCTCCTTCAAGGGCGCGAGCGGCGACGTCCTCGCTCGCAACATCGAGGGCCGCGCATCGGTGAACACTGCGTCGGGCGACATCTCCCTCGGCCACGTCGGCGGCGACGTCAACGCGAACTCTGCAAGCGGCGACATCAGCGTCCAGTCGGGCAACGCCGACGTCCGCGCGAACACCGCGAGCGGCGACGTCTCGATCGAGCTCGTGACCGTCGGCGAAGTGGCCGTCAACTCCGCGTCGGGCGACGTCTCGATCGGCGTCCGCCGCGGCTCGCAGGTCTTCCTCGACTGCTCCACCGTCAGCGGCGACGCGCACTCGGAGCTCGGCCCGACCGGCGACCAGCCGAACGGCGAAGGGCCCCTCGTCCACCTGAAGGCACGAACCGTCAGCGGCGACATCCATATCTCGCGGGCCGGCACGCCCGCCGGGAACACACAGGAGGTGCAGGCATGAACCGTCTCTCTTGGGACACCACCGCCCCCCGGCGGCTGTCGGCAAAGCGCGGGGCAGCCCCGCAGCGGCGGCCCGAGGACGGCGTCGTCGAAGCGGCGGCCGACCTGATCCGGGACGCATGGCGCACGCCGTACCGCGGCAACTTCTGAGCCGCGCGTAGGACCGCAGCTCCCCCGAAGGCCCGCCCTGCGCGGGCCTTCGGCGTGCCGAAGAACCACCGCGACCGAACGGCAAGGGGCGCCCCGCCGGGGGCGCCCCTTGCGCTACATGGGCCGTGAAGGGATCGAACCTTCGACCTTGGGATTAAGAGTCCCCTGCTCTACCAGCTGAGCTAACGGCCCCGGAAGCGCCGCGTATCGTAGCTCGCGGTGAAAGTTCTCTCCGTCGTAGGCAATCGGCCCCAGTTCATCAAGTCCGCGCCGCTCTCCGTGTCCCTCCGCGACGGCGGCGTGGACGAGGTCGTCCTCCACACCGGCCAGCACTGGGACCCGGCCATGTCGCAGGTGTTCTTCGACGAGCTGGAGATCGCCCCGCCCAAGTACGCGCTCGACCTCAGGACGGCCGACCCCGAGGCGATGGCCGCGCCGATCCGCGCGGCGATCGCAGCCGAGGCGCCGGACTGGGTGCTCGTCTACGGCGACACGAACTCGACCCTGGCCGGCGCACTCGCCGCGGGCGACGTGCCGGTCGCGCACGTCGAAGCCGGCCTGCGCAGCTTCGACCTGTCGATGCCGGAGGAGCGCAACCGGATCGAGGTCGACCGCCTCTCCGCGCTGCTGCTCTGCCCCGACGAGCGGTCGGCCGCTCAGCTCGCGTCCGAAGGCGTCGGCGGCGAGCGGGTCGTCGTCGGCGACGTGATGGCGGACGCGACGCGCCTCTTCGCGCCCCTTGCGCCGCTTGCCGCGTTCGAGCAGCCCTACGTCGCGCTGACGATCCACCGCGCCCAGAACACCGAGCCCGACCGGATCCGCGCGATCGTCGCAGGTCTCGCCGAAAGCAATGCGCGCTTCGTCTTCCCCGTGCATCCGCGAACGCGCCAGGCTCTTGCAGGGATCCCGCTCCCCGGCAACGTCGAGGCGATCGAGCCGCTCGGCTATCTCGAGATGCTGTCGCTCGTCGCGAACGCCGCGAAGGTCGTGACCGACTCCGGCGGGCTGCAGAAGGAGGCGTACTGGCTCGGCGTGCCCTGCGTCACCGTGCGGCCGTCCACCGAGTGGGTCGACACCGTGAGCGTGGGCGCCAACCGCCTCGCCGAGCCGAGCGAGATCCCGGCCGCGCTCGTGGCTGCGGGCTACCCCGACAACCCGCCGCCGCTGTACGGCGACGGCCACGCGAGCGGAAAGATCACAGACGCTCTGTACGCTTGGACGCCGAAATGAGCTGGGACATCGCAGTCATCGGGGCCGGATACGTCGGCATGCCCCACGCGCAGACGTTCGCGGAGGGCGGCAAGAAGGTCGTGCTCGTCGATCTCCGCCAGGACGTCGTCGACATGATCAACCGGGGCGAGAGCCACATCCAGGACGTGCCCTCCGACGTCCTGAAGCCGCTCGTCGACGATGGGCACATCAGCGCGACCACCGACTACGCGGCCGTCGCGGACGCCGACGCGATCGTCATCGCCGTCGGCACACCGCTGACGAAGCAGCGCGAGCCGGACCTGACGCAGATCCGCAGCGCGACGTCGTCGATCGCGCCGCACGTGCGCAAGGGCCACCTCGTCGTCCTCGAGTCCACGACGTACCCCGGCACGACCCGCGAAGTCGTGCAGCCGATCCTCGAAGAGGTCACCGGCCTGAAGGCCGGCGAGGACTTCCACCTCGGCTACGCGCCCGAGCGCGTCGACCCCGGTCGTGTCGACTGGACCACGCAGACGACGCCGAAGGTGGTCGGCGGCATCAACGCCGCGTCCACGAAAGCGGCGGCCGACCTCTACCGCTCCGTGCTCGACAACGTGCACCCGGTCTCCAGCACCGAGGCGGCCGAGCTCACGAAGCTGCTCGAAAACATCTTCCGCTCCGTGAACATCGCGCTGGTCAACGAACTCGCGCAACTCTGCGACCGGATGGACATCGACGTGTGGGAAGTGGTCGACGCCGCCGCGACGAAGCCGTTCGGCTTCATGTCGTTCAAGCCCGGCCCGGGTCTCGGCGGTCACTGCATTCCGCTCGACCCGTACTACCTCGCGTGGAAAGCGCGTGAGTTCGACTTCAACACGCGCTTCGTCGAGCTCGCCGGCGAGATCAACAACAACATGCCGTACTTCTCGCGCTCGGTCATCTCGCAGGCGCTGAACCACGGCGCGCAGAAGCCGGTGAAGGGCGCGAAGATCCTGATGCTCGGCGTCGCGTACAAGGCGGACATCGACGACTACCGCGAGTCGCCCGCCGAGAAGCTCGTCGAGCTGCTCCGCAACGCGGGCGCCGACGTTGCGTACCACGATCCGTTCGTACCGGAGTTCGAGGGGATGACCTCCGTCCCGCTCGAGCCCGAGAAGTACGACTGCGTCGCGATCGTCACCGCGCACACGGACATCGACTACGCCGACGTCGTGAAGCGCGGCAAGGTCATCGTCGACTTCCGCAACGCCACCAAGGGCCACGAAGTCGACGGCAAGGTCTGGAAGCTTTGATCAGGGTCGGAGTCGTCGGCCTCAACTACTGGGGGCCGAACCTCGTCCGGAACTTCGACGACCTCGCCGACCTGACGTGGCTCTGCGACCTCGACGAGGAGCGTCTCGCCGAGCTTGGCGCGCGCTATCCGAAGGCGCGCACCACGACGAGCTTCGAGGACCTCCTCGCCGACGACGAGCTCGACGCGGTCGTCGTCGCCACGCCGGTGCCGACGCACTACGCGCTCGCGAAGCAGGCGCTCGAGGCCGGCAAGCACGTCTTCGTCGAGAAGCCTCCCGCCATGCACGCCGCGGAGATGGACGAGCTCGTGGCGATCTCCGAAGAGCGCGACCGCGTGCTCATGCCGGGGCACCTGCTGCTCTACCACCCCGGCGTGCTCAAGCTGAAGGAGCTGATCGACGCGGGCGAGCTCGGCGACGTGCTCTGCGTCTACGGCAACCGCGTCAACCTCGGCATCGTGCGCGAGAACGAGAACGCGCTCTGGTCGCTCGGCGTGCACGACCTGTCGGTGATCCTCTACCTGCTCGACGAGGACCCCGAGGTCGCGACCGCGCAGGGCGGCGACTTCCTCACGAAGGGCGTCGAGGACGTCGTCTTCTGCTACCTGCGCTTCCCGAGCGGGAAGATCGCGCACATGCACCTGTCGTGGCTCGACCCGCACAAGATGCGGAAGATGACCGTCGTCGGGCGCGAGAAGATGGCGGTCTTCGACGACATGGAGCTCGAGCGCAAGATCACCGTGTACGAGAAGTCTCCGTGGAAGCGCGCCGAGACGTACGGCGAATGGCAGACCCGCTCCGGCGACATCTACATCCCGAAGATCTCCACGGCCGAGCCGCTGCGCCTCGAGTGCCAGCACTTCCTCTCTCTGGTCGCCGGAGAAGGCGACCGCCTGAAGGTCGCCCGCGACGGAGCGCGCGTCGTGCGTGCGCTCGAGATGCTCACGGACAGCCTTGGCTGAGGTTCACCCCAGCGCGATCGTCCACCCGGGCACCGTCCTCGGCGAGGGCGTGAAGGTGCTCGAGAACGCCGTTGTCGGGAAGCAGCCGTCGCTGTCTCCCCGGTCGACCGCGAAGCGCGAGCCGCTGCCGCCGACCGTGATCGGGGACGGCACGATCGTCTCGACCGGCGCGATCGTCTTCGCCGGCTCGCAGATCGGCGCGCGCGTGATCCTCGGCGACCAGTCGTGCGTGCGGGAGCGCGTGACGATCGGCGACGACGTCGTCGTCGGCCGCGGCTCGCTCGTCGAGAACGACACGACGATCGGGGCGATGACGAAGATCCAGGCCGAGGCCTACATCACCGCGTACTCGACGCTCGAGGAGAACGTCTTCATCGCGCCGTGCGTCGTCACGACGAACGACAACTACATGGGCCGCACCGAGAAGCGCCACGACCTGATCAAGGGGCCGACGATTCGCCGCGGCGCGCGAGTCGGCGGCGGCGCGATCCTCTGCCCCGCGGTGGAGATCGGTGAAGAGGCGTTCGTCGGTGCAGGCGCGGTCGTGACGAAGGACGTCCCGCCGCGCAAGGTCGTCGTCGGCTCGCCCGCGCGCGTGCTGCGCGACGTGCCGGACGAAGAGCTACTGAAGGACTGACCTCACGAGCGCGAGCCGGTAGCCGATGATCGCCCGTGTGGGCGTGAGCAGCTTCGCCTCGAGGTAGTACACGCCGGTCGTTGTCGCGCGGTATGCGAGCCGTGACTGCGAGCCGGCGCGCGTCGACGTCGCGATCCGGTCGCGCACCGGCGCATGCAGGCCGAGCACGTGCGGGGTGCCCGGCTTCCACAGCGCGAGCGGCACCCGCGCGCCCGGGGTCGGTGAGAGGTGAGCGTAGAGCGTCTGGCCTGCGTGCAGGGACACGCGGTAGACGTCGACGTTGTCGTCCCAATAGTCGAGCGTCGCGCTGACGGTGCGCGGCAGCGGCGGCAGCGCGTGCGACCACGGCCCGGCGTCGTCGTTCGGCTCGTAGTGATCGATGGGCGGCAGCGGCTTGCCCGAGGCGAGCAGCGTGAGTGCAGCGTCGACATCGAGCTTCCCCCAGCCGGTGAGGCGGTCGCGGCCCGGCGTGCAGGTGGAGCACCCGGTGGCCGGCGTCTCGTCGACCGCAGAGCGCTCGAGCAGCCACATCACCTGCTGCGGCGAGAGCTTCGGCGACTGTCCGAGGAGCAGCGCCGCAGCGGCCGAGACGAGCGGGGCTGCGAACGACGTTCCGATCGCGTTGCGAAACTCGCCCGGGCCGCAGTCCGAGTAGCCGGCGTCCGCACAGACGGGGTCGCCCGAGAGCGCACGCGGCACGGTCGAGAACATCGAGTCGCCGGGCGCTGCGATGTCGTCGTACACCGGGTCGCGGTTCGAGTACGCGGGAACGGATCCGTCGTGGCGCAGCGCGCTCACCCCGATGACGTGCGGGAGCGCGGCCGGGTACACGGCGAACGGCCACGGGGTCGACGGCGACTGCGATCCGTTGCCGACGGCCGCGACGACCACCGCACCCTTCGCGTACGCGTAGTCGATCGCGGCCTGCTCGAGCGGGGAGTACGAGTCGATGCGCGCGTTGAACGGGTCGCGCACCCCGCCGAGGCTGAGGTTGATCACGCCGGCGCCCTGATCGGCGGCCCAGCGGATCGCGGCCACCTCGCCCCGCAGCGACACGCTGCCGTCGGGACGCACAACCTTCGCAATCAGGAGCTGGGCGTTAAACGCGAGACCCGCGATGCCCTGCTGGTTCGTCGCGGCCGCGATCTCGCCGGCGACGAACGTCCCGTGGCCATCGGTGTCGTCGCTCCACGGCGTGGAGACGAACGAGCGCCCGGCGGCGATGCGACCCGTGAACTCGGGGTGGCCGCGGTCGATGCCCGAGTCGATCACCGCGACCTTCACCGGGTACAGCTGCGGCAGAGACGGCCAGTAGTCCCACGCGCGAACGTCGGTCAGGTACCACTGCTTGGCGGCGTCCGGCTCGGTGTTGTCGAAGGCGGCCGCGACGGACGCGAGCGCAAGCGCCGCCGCAAGTGCAACGGCGGCGATGCTGACGCGTCTCACTGGACGACGAGGGGCGGCGACACGGCAGCAACGTAGCCGTGGCCGGGCGTGCTGCGGACGCGGTAGGTGCCGGGTGCGAGCTGGCCGCCGAACGACCAGGCTCCGCTCGTGTCGGTGACGGTCGAGCTGACCGTCGCCCAGGTCGTGCCGGACTGCTGCTGCAGCGCGACTGCTGCGCCCGACACCGCAGGCTCGAGGGCGCCGGAGACGCCGGTCGCGCTCTGGTCGACGCTCAGCAGCGGTGCGACGCCGACCTTCGCGTACGCGACATGGAGCGTGCCGACCGTGAGCCGGTACTGCGTGGTGACGCTCGGGTCGACGCTCACCGAGAAGGTGCCGTCTGCGGCGGGCGTAACCGTCTCGACCGCCGTCCAGGCCGCCCCGGGAGCGCGCGACTCGAGCGTGACGGGACCGGTGACGTACCGCGCGAACCCGCCGAGCGTCCCCGACGTCCCGAACGGAAGCGCCTTCGGCGGCTGCAGCGCGAGGAGTTGCGGCGTGATCCACGTCGAGCGCAGGTCGAGCGCGGCGCGCAGCGTGTTGCCGGTGAAGGTCGTGGTCGTGCCGTCGGAGAGCGTCGCAGTGATGCGCTTCGCACGCGGCGACGTCCCTGCGGCGATCTTCAGGTCGACGATCGCCCTCTTCAGCCTGAGCGCCTTCTGCACCCTCGCGAGATCGAACAGCATGGGGCCCCAGTCGTGGTACGGCGCGATCGTGTCGTACTGGTCGACGACCGACTGGAGATACGGCACGCCGACGCCCGTCGTCTCGAGCGACGACGCCGTGCGCCCGCCCGAGCTCGAGAAGAACATCGTGTCGGCCGGCTTGCCGGCGTAGAGGACGACCTGATGCTTCGTCGCGTCGACGGCCGCGCTCGCAAGCGGCGACTCGGCGGCGACTCCGCCGTACACCTGGCTGCGCCCGTCGCCGTAGACGTCGAACGGCTTGTCCTTCGCGGCGTTCGCGAGCGCGTACGAGCGCGCGGCGACTGCCTGCGCCTTCACGGCCTCGGGCGCCCAGTTCGCCGGCATCTCCGCGGGCACGACGCCCTTCACGTACGCCTCGAGGCCGACAACGTCGACGGCCTGCACGAGGTTCCCCGCGAGCGACACCACGAGCCGGCCGCGGTACGCCTTGCCGTCGAGGCTGAGCGGCTGTGCCGACTTGAACGTCAGCGGCGGGGTCAGCGCCTGCCCGTTCACCGAGAGGTCGGCGCCGAGGACGACGGGCGTCCCCGCGGTGAGCTGCACAACCTGGTGCGCTGCATCGGCTACCGACCACGGCGCAGTCGACGTCAGCGTGGACTGCTTCTCCTGGGTGAGCAGCACGCGGATCGACGACACCGTCGAGGTGCCGAGCGTCGTGCCGACGTAGTAGTGGTTGAGGATCCGGTCGTACGTCCAGCCGTGCTGCGCGTAGCCGTATGCGCCCCACTGGCTCATGCCGAGACCGTGGCCGTACCCGTGGCCGCTCAGCACGAGGACGGTGCGCGCGGCGAGTGTGGCCGGCTGCGTCGTGGCAGCGCGCGACGAGCCGCCCACGAGCGCGGCAACGATTCCCCCGAAGAGGACCAGCCCGAGCGCGCGCCGACCCACAAAAGGCACAGTAGCCCGCCTTCGCGGCCGCTTACAGAACTCCTACAAGCGGTGGGCGTACTGCTGCTCGTAGTACCGCCGGTAGTCGCCCTGCTTGATCGGCTCCCACCATTCACGGTTCTCGCGGTACCACGTGACGGTCTCCTCGAGACCGCCGTTGTCGAACGAGTGCTTGGGCGTCCAGCCGAGATCACGCACCTTCGCCGAGTCGACTGCGTACCGGCGGTCGTGACCCGGCCGGTCCTCCACCATCCGCACGAGATCGGGGCTCGCGCCGGTGATGTCGAGGATGCGCCGGATGACGTCCATGTTCTCGCGCTCCTGGCCACCGACGTTGTAGACGTTGCCCGTCAGGCCTTTCCGCAGCACGAGCTCGATCGCCGCGCAGTGGTCGTCGACGTGCAGCCACTCGCGATGCTGCCGCCCGTCGCCGTACACGGGCAGCGGCTCACCGTCGAAGCAGTTGGTGATGAAAAGTGGCAGCATCTTCTCGGGGTACTGCCGCGGGCCGAAGGTATTGGCGGACCGCGTGATCAGCGCATCTGTGCCATACGTGCGCACGTACGCGAGCACCTGGAGGTCGCCGCCTGCCTTCGACGCCGAGTACGGGCTCGAGGGGCGAAGCGGTGTCTCCTCGGTCGCGGCGGGCGCGTCGAACGGGATGTCGCCGTACACCTCGTCGGTCGACACCTGCACGTGACGGATGTTGTGATGACGCGCGTAGTCGAGCAGCACCTGCGTGCCGAGCACATCGGTGAGGATGAACTCCGCCGGACCGAGGATCGAGCGGTCGACGTGCGTCTCGGCGGCGAAGTTGACGATCGCCTCGACGCCGTTCGCCGCGCGGGCGACGGCGTCCTGATCGGCGATGTCGCCCTGGTGGAACTCGTGCTCGACTCCCTCGAGGTTCGCCGGGTTGCCGGCGTACGTCAGCTTGTCGAGGACGACGACCTGGTCGCCGGCAGCGGCAAGGCGCCGCACGAACTGCGAGCCGATAAAGCCCGCGCCGCCTGTGACGAGAACCTTCACAGCACAGAGGGTAGACGGTCGAGGCAGGCGCGCAGCCCGTCGCGCCAGTGCGGCAGCTCGGGTGCCCCTTTCTCGCTGCGCAGCACGGAGTACGCCGGGCGCGGTGCTTTCGCACCGAACTCGGCGGTCGTGATGCGCCGCACGCGGGTCGGCAGCCCCGCCTCTTCGAAGATCGCCTCCGCGAACTCCGCCCAGGTGCAGTCCCCGCCGGCAGCGACGTGGTAGACGCCGTACGGCATGCCCAGCAGCAGGTCGGTCGCCTCCGCGAGGTGGCCGACGAACGTCGGCGACCCGCGCTGGTCGTCGACGACTGCGACCTCGTCGCGCTCCGCGCCGAGCCTGAGCATCGTCAGCAGGAAGTTCGTGGACGTCCAGCCGAACAGCCACGACGACCGGACGATCCAGGCACGGTCGCCCGCCGCGGCCTCGCCGTGCAGCTTCGACCGCCCGTACGCGCCGAGCGGCGACGTCGGGTCGGACTCGACGTACGGCGACCCTTTCGTGCCGTCGAAGACGTAGTCGGTCGAGAAGGCGACGAGGGGTGCGCCGAGCTCCGCCGCATGCAGCGTGCCGCCGACGTTGACCGCGGCCGCGCCCTGCGGATCGTCCTCCGCACCGTCGACGTCCGTCCATGCGGCGGCATGCAGCACGAGGTCGGCTTCGAGACCGGCGGGGGCCGGGTGCTCGACGTCCCAGTCCGCGCGCGTCAGCCCGCGCGCGCCGGGGAACGCGTCGACCAGTGCGTGCCCGAGCTGCCCGCCGGCGCCCGTGACGACTACGTTCGGTCGCGTTCCGAGAGGATCGGGTTCTGGGTGCTCCACAGATGCGCGACGCGCGGGTCGTTCCACGGGACACCGTGCTCGTCCGGGTCGGCCGCGTCGTACTCCTCGGTGACGAAGTAACAGAAGAGACAGTCGGTGAGCGCCTCGTAGCCGTGCGCGTTCGTGCCCGTCACGTAGAGCGCGACGGGGTTGTCCTCACCGATGTCCTCGGTGAACACCTCGCCCGTTTCGCGGTCGAGGACGACGACGCGCACCATGCCTTCGAGGCAGACGAAGAGATCGTCCTGCCCGCGCTCGTGGTAATGCAGCGCGCGGATCACGCCCTGCTTCGAGCGCGCGAGGTTCGCCTGGCGCACGGGCTTCGGCACCGCGCTCGCGCGCATCAGCTCCATGAACCAGCCGCGCTCGTCGTCGAACCGGCGCAGCGGAATACGCGTGACTATTTGTTCGCTCCCGTCTGCTCGATCAGGCGCCCGACCTCGGCGAGATCGGCCCAGTGCTTGCCGCCGTCGTGCCACCAGCCTTCGAGACGGTGCACTGCGAGCTCGCCGCGCTCAGCGTACGCGCGGTTGACGTCGGTGATCTCGAGCTCGCCGCGATTGGACGGTGCGAGCGTGTCGATGATGTCGAAGACGTCCGGCGGGTAGCAGTAGAGGCCAACGATCGCGTCATTCGAGGGCGGCTTGTCGTAGCGCATGTCGACCCAGCCGGCCTTCTCGACGATGTCGGTCACGCGGCCGCCGTCGTCGTATGCCGGGACGCCGAAGTTCTCCGGGTCCGGCACCTCGGTGACGAATACCATCGCGCCGCTCTTCCACGAGCCGATCGCGTCGACCTGCGCGTTCTCGAAGATGTTGTCGCCGAGGCAGACGACCAGCTGGTCGCCGCCTGCGAAGTCGCGCGCCATGCCGACGACCTGCGCGATTCCGCCTGCCTCCGTCTGCACCTTGTACGTGAGGTTCACGTCAAAGAGGACATCGTCGCTCCCGCGCGCGGTGACATGTCCGCCGCCGAGCAGGTCGATGAACTGCCCTGCGTGCTGCTGGCCGGTCACGATCAGCACCTCGGTGACACCGACCCGCTGCAGCAACTGGAGTGGGTAATAGACCATCGGCCAGCTTCCGACGGGAAGCAGGTGCTTGTTCGTGACGCGGGTCAGCTCTGCGAGCCGTGTCGCGTTCCCGCCCGCTGCGATCAGGCCCTTCATGCGGGCGATGGTACGGCACCGCGGCCGCGGGCGGCCAGCGCACCGAGCGCGCCGGCGAAGACGCCGACGGCCGCGACGCACCACCACATCTTCGCGTCGCCGTAGGCGTGCCGCACCTCGAGGCCGAGAAACGGCGTGATCGCCCACGCGACGCTGCCGACGCCGCCGAACGCTCCCATGTACGCGCCGCGGATGTCGGACGGCGCGAGCCCCGACACCACCGCCTGAGAGGTCGGCACCCACAGCATCTCGCCCGTCACGAAGACGACGATGATCAGCGCGATCACCGGCGCGGAGCCGTCGACGTTCAGCAGCAGGAACGGCAGCCCCATCAGCGGCATCGCGAGGCCGAGCTTCACGGCAGGAGGGATTCCGGCGGCCCAGCGCGTCAGACGCAGCTGGAAGAAGGTCACCAGCAGCGGGTTGAGGATCACGATCGCGCCCCAGAGCGCGGGCGACAGGTGGTGGGTCGTCGTCGCGGAGATCGGGAACAGCGTGTCCGTCGCGAGGTACGTCATCTGCGCCGCGAGTGCGAAGACGAGGAACAGCAGGAACGGGTAGTCGCGCAGGATGACCGCGAGCGAGCCGCGCTCCGGCGGTCCCTCGGGCGCGTAGGCGCCGCGCCGCGGGATGTAGCGGAACGCGATGCCGGCGGCGATCGCCGACAGCACCAGGTTGCCGAGGAAGAGGTGCGACCAATGCCCGCCGATGAGCAGTAGTCCGCCGATCGGCGGCCCGAGCGTGACGCCGAAGTTCGCGGCCACGCGCACCGAGGCGTACGCCGCCTCCTGGCGCTCCGGGGCGACGAGGTCGGCGATCATCGCCTGGTCGGCCGCGCCGCCGAGCGACCCGAACGCCGGCAGCCCCGCGAGCAGCGCGAGCCCGAGATAGACGTGGTGGCCGACGAACAGCAGCCCGAGCGGGAACAGGAGCTCCGTTCCCCAGCCGATCAGGATCAGCGGACGGCGGCCGACCTTGTCCGACCAGTGGCCGCCGACGTAGCCGGTGACGACCGACAGGATCGCGCCGACGAGATATGCGAGCGCGAGCCGCGACTGGCCGGCATGCAGCTGCTTGATCGCCCAGATCCCCAGGAAGACGAACACCGAGGACCCGGCGACCGAGCCGGCGAAGCTGACGGCGAGCACCGGCCGCAGGGCGCGGTCGACGTCGCCGCCCCAGACGAGGCGGAAGAGGCGGGAGAGCACCCGCCCGAGGCTAGTGAACCGGCAGCAGCAGGACGAGCGTGCCGAGCGAGCCGATGAGGACTGCGAGGTAACGCATGAATCAAATGGTGCGGGCCGTTCCTAAGCGTTCGATGTCAGCGCTGTTGAGAATTCGTTAGCTTCGTCACATGATTCGCAAGCGGCGTTCCTGCTTGACGGTTCCGGGAGACGACCCGAAGAAGCTGGCGAAGGCGGCCGCGCTGGAGCCGGACGAGGTGATCCTCGACCTCGAGGACGCCGTCGCCGCCGAGCGCAAGGACGAGGCCCGCGACCTCGTCGCGCGGGCGCTGCGGGAGCACGACTGGCGGGCCGGCACCGTCGCAGTACGCGTGAACCCCGGCTCAGCCGACGACCTCGCGATGGTCCGCGAGGCGAAGCCGGATGTGGTCGTGCTGCCGAAGGTCGAGTCGCCGGACGACGTGCCGGCCGGGCTCGCGGCGGAGGCGCAGATCGAGACGGCGCGCGGGCTCGCCTTCTGCGAGCAGATCGCCGGGGCGCCGGGCCTCGAGGCGCTGGTGCTCGGCCCGGGCGATCTCGCGGCGTCGCTCGGCGTGCCCGAGCTGACAATCGGCGCGGGTGCTCACGTGGAGTACGCGCTCGCGCGCATCGCCGTCGCGGCGCGCGCATTTGGCCTGCAGGTCGTCGACGGCCCATACGTCGTGCTCGACGACGAGCAAGGGCTGCGCGCGTCGGTGCGCAGGTCGCGCGGCTTCGGCTACGACGGCAAGTGGTGCATCCACCCGGCGCAGGTCGCTGCGTGCAACGAGATCTACGCGCCGACGGCGGCAGAGCTCGAACGCGCGCATCGCATCCTCGCGTCGAGCGGGGTCGCGCGCCTCGACGGCGAGATGGTGGACGAGGCTAGCCGCCGGATGGCAGAGGCGATCGTCGCTCGCGCCGGCTGAGCGCAAAGCCGAGCGCCACGAACACGAATCCGAGCGCCGCGCAGACGAGCGGCGGCACCCATGCCCGCGGCTCGGCAGACGTCGGGGTGCCCGCCTGGCCCGGGAGGAACGCGCCGACGACCGGCACGTGGCTCCGCGACCACACGGACGCGAACCGGGTCGCGGCGGCAGCAAGGCCGATCGCGCCGAAGACGGCCCAGCTCGAGCGGGCGGTCGCGCCGGCAACCCGGATGAATACGAGCCCCCCGATTGCGACGAAAATCCAGTGCCAGGTGCCCGCGTGCCACCAGTAGAGCAGTGCGCCGCCCAGAGTCGCTCCCGAGACGACGTGGACCCAGAAGCCGTACGGACGCCTCGGGCCACGGTCGAGCGTCACGCCCACGAGCAGCAACACGAAGCCGGTGAACGCGGTCACGAATGCCGTCCAGTTGCCGCCACCCGAGATCAGGTCGGTCGCGAAGAACCACGCGAGGAACGTGACCGGATAGGCGAGCAGCGGGTGCCGGAAGCGGTGGATCAGCGCAACCGCGAAGAGCAGGATGAGGAGGGTCGCCCCGAGCCTTCCAACGTTGAAGCCGCCGAAGGGAGACCCGCCGATGCCCCAGCCGAACCATTTCCACAGTGCGCCGACGAAGCCGCCGAAGGCGCCCACCGCGACAAACGCGAACACGCCCGCCGCAAGCCGACTGTGCCGTCGCGCTACGACGGCGAGCCCGAGCAGGCCCGCGAGGACGAGCAATGACCACGCGACGTAGGCCGCGTCGCCGTACTGCGACGAGAGGTAGACGAGCGCGTAGGAGGCGGCCGAACCGACCGTCAGCGCACCCGCATAGACGAGGAACGACGAGCTCGACCAGCGCGGCTTGACGATCTCCATGCCCAGATGATCGGGTCTGGTCAGGACGGACTGACGCGAAGCACCCGCGCGAGCCACGGCGGCAGCCACCAGTTCCAGCGGCCGAACACCGCCATCAGGCTCGGAACCAGCAGCGACCGCACGACCGTCGCATCGAGCAGGACGGCGACCGCAAGGCCCATGCCGAACTCCTGGAGGCCGACGATCCGCCCGGCGAGGAAGCCCGAGAACGCCGCGACCATGATCACCGCGGCGGCGGTGATGATCCGCCCGGTTCGCTCGAGGCCGTGCGCGACCGCGGTCGCGTTGTCGGCACCGTTGTCCCACGCCTCTCGCATGCGCGACACGAGGAACACCTCGTAGTCCATCGAGAGGCCGAAGAGCATCGCGAAGAGGAAGATCGGGATCCACCCTTCGACCTGCGCGTCGGGGTACAGCCACGCGACGTCGTGGCCCACGTGCCAGCGAAAGATCACGACGAGCATGCCGTAGCTCGCGCCGACCGACAGCACGTTCAGCAGCACCGCCTTCAGCGGCAGCACGACGGAACGGAACGCGCGTAGCAACACGAGATAGGTCAGCGCGAGCACTGCGAGGATGAGCCATGGGAAGTACGCGTAGGAGCGGTCGAGGAAGTCGACGCCCTGTGCAGGCGCTCCGCCGGTCAGAACGTCGGCCTGCGCCGGGAAGCGGGCCGCCGGAATGAGCTGCGAGCGCAGCCGGTGCACGAACTGCTGCGCCGCCTCGGTGCCGTAGTCGTGGCGCCCGTATGCCTCGACCAGCGTGTCGCCGTTGCTGCTGCGCGGCGGGAGTGTGCGCTCGATCTCGGGATCGCGTTGCAGCTCGGCTGACAGACGCGCGGTGGCGGCCGGTGCAGATCCGACAACGACGACGTCGATCGGCGACAGCGCCCCGGTGCCGACGGCGCCGCGCAGCACGTCGAAGCCGTGAATCGCAGGCGGCGTGCGCGGGATGCCGAACGACGAGCCCGGCGTGAGCTGGATCCAGATCGCCGGGACGGCTGCAGCAACGAGCACCGTGCCGCCGACCGCGAGGTACAGGAGCGGACGGCGCATGATCGACGCGGCGAGGCGAGCCCAGAAGCCGGCGCGCACGGGCACGGCGAAGCGCGCGGCGACACCACGAGGCCCGTACAGCGAAAGCAGCGTCGGCTGCAGCGTCAGGGCCGCGAGCACCGACATCACGGGGATCAGGAAACCGGCCACTCCCATCATCCGCATGAACGGGACCGGTACCGCGATCAACGCGATCAGGCCGATCGTCACCGTCGCGCCGGAGAAGATGATCGCGCGGCCCGACGTACGCATCGTCTCGACGATGGCGTCGTCCTTGTCGAGGCCGCGCGCGAGCTCCTCGCGAAAACGGTGGACGACGAGCAGCGAGTAGTCGATCGCGATGCCGAGACCGACGAGCTCGATCAGGTTCGTCACGTATGTCGGCGTCGCGATCGCGCGCGCGACCCAGTACATGACGCCGAGCGACGCGGTGATCGTGCAGGCGGCGAACACGAACGGCATCGTCACCGCGGCGGAGAACCCGAACACGGCGAGCAGAACGAGCAGCGCGATCGGCACGGCGATCGACTCGCCCTTGCGCAGATCGGCCGCGAAGATCGGGTCGAGGTCGCTCTGGATCGCGGCGCCGCCGGTGACGTACGCGTGCTCGACGCCGGGCGGCGTACCCAGCAGCCGCTGCAGCGCCGGGGTCGCGCGCTTCGCGTGCGAGAGGTCGAGCGGCGTCTCGATCAGCCCGAACGCCACGCCTGCCGAAGCCGCCTCGACCGGGGTGGCGCGGCCGCCGACCCGCCGGGCCGCGCGCGCGGCGACGAGGTCGAGGCGGGCGAGCAGCGCGCTGTCCCGCGCATGCCTCGCCTGGAACACGAGGGTGAACGTGCCCTCCGGCTTCTCGCCGAACGCATGCGCCAGCGCGGTTCGGGCGCGAGCGGACGGGGTGCCCGGCACGCTGAAGTTGTTCGACAGCAGCGGCGCGATGCGCACCGTGGCGATGCCTCCGAGCACCAGGACGACGAGCCACACGAGCAGCACGACGCGGCGGTGCCGGAGGACGAAGCGCGTCCACTGCTCCATGTTTGCAACGCTATCGGCATGTCGAAGCGTGACCGCCTGCCCGAGGAGATCGAGGAGCTGTTCGCCGAGCTGTGGCAGGTGCCGCGCTTCGCGGGGCTGCGCCACGGATTCCGGCCGAACGTCGACTGCTTCCACACGGACGACCCGCACTCGCTCACCGTCGTCGTCGAGGTTCCCGGTGTCGACCCGTCGACCTTGCAGGTGATCGCCGCCGACCGGATGCTGGTCGTCGTTGGCGAGCGGAAGCGTCCGCAAGGCCCGCCGCGCGTCTACCAGCAGATGGAGATCGACTACGGCCCGTTCCGCCGCCAGATCCGGCTCGCGGAGGACGTCGACCCGTCCCGCGCGAAGGCGCAGTACGAGCACGGCATCCTCACCGTCGAGCTGCCCGTCGTCGAGCAGGCTGCGCCGACCGGGCGCATCACGATCAGGATCGAGTGCGGTTGACGAGCCGTAGGCTTGATGGAGGCTCGCAGGTAGCGGAGGCGCCGGCTTTGCCGGCGTCGGAGCGGAAATGACCGACGAAGAAGTCTTCGCGCCGGTCGACGGCGACGAGCTGCTGCAGCTGCCGGCGACGCTGCCGGTGCTGCCGCTGAAGGAGACGGTCGTCTTCCCGCAGTCGATGGCGCCGCTGGCGATCGGCCAGGAGCGCTCGATCCGCCTGATCGACGACGTCGTCTCGGGCGAGCGGCTGCTCGTGCTGATCGCGTCGCGCGACGCGGAGCTCGACAACCCGGGCTGGGACGACATCTACGACGTGGGCACCGTCGCGCTGGTCCACAAGATGATCCGCGTCCCCGACGGGACGCTACGCATCCTCGTGCAGGGGCTCGAGCGCGTGAAGCTCGATTCGAAGCTCGACACCGAGCCCTACCTGCTCGGGGAGTTCAGCGCGCTGCCCGACGAGCTCGAGGAGACGCCGGAGGTCGAGGCGCTCACGCGCAACGTGCAGGGCCTGTTCACGCGCATCATCGAGCTCGCGCCGTACCTCCCGGAAGAGCTGCGCCTCGCAGCTGCGAACGTCGACGACGCGAGCGCACTCTGCCATCTCGTCGCGTCGACGCTGCGCACGATCAAGCTCGAGGAGCGACAGCAGATCCTCGAAGAGGTGAACGTCGAGCAGCGCCTGCGCATGGTGTCAGCGATCCTCAGTCGCGAGCTCGACGGGTTCGAGCTCGGCTCGAAGATCCAGTCGCAGGTCCAGTCCCAGATGGAGAAGGGCCAGCGCGAGTACTTCCTGCGCCAGCAGCTCAAGGCGATCCAGCAGGAGCTCGGCGAGAACGACCCCGACCAGGCCGAGGTCAACGAGCTGCGCGAGCGGTTCGAGGAGAAGAGCGGGATGCCGGAGGACGTGCGCACCGCCGCCGAGCGCGAGCTCGGCCGGCTCGAGCGCCTGCCCGCGGCTGCGGCGGAGTACGGCGTCATCCGCACGTACCTCGAGTGGATCCTCACGCTGCCGTGGGGCGAGTACACCGACGACAACCTCGACCTCGATCACGCCCGCGCGGTGCTCGACCACGACCACTTCGACCTCGAGAAGGTCAAGGACCGGATCGTCGAGTACCTCGCCGTCGCGAAGCTGCGGAAGGAAGTCTCCGGCCAGATCCTTTGCTTCGTCGGCCCGCCCGGTGTCGGCAAGACGTCGCTCGGCCAGTCGATCTCGCGCGCGCTCGGCCGTAAGTTCATACGGCTGTCCGTCGGCGGCGTGCGCGACGAGTCGGAGATCCGCGGCCACCGCCGCACGTACATCGGCGCGATGCCGGGCTCGATCGTGCGCTCGTTGCGCGATGCGGAGTCGGCGAACCCACTGATCCTGATCGACGAGATCGACAAGATGGGCAACGACTGGCGCGGCGATCCCGCCAGCGCGATGCTCGAGGTGCTCGACCCCGAGCAGAACTCGTCGTTCCGCGACCACTATCTCGACCTGCCGTTCGACCTGTCGAAGGTGCTGTTCATCTGTACCGCGAACGCGATCGACACGATCCCCGGCCCGCTGCTCGACCGGATGGACGTCATCCAGCTGTCGGGCTACACGGAAGAGGAGAAGCTCGGCATCGCGAAGCGCTACCTGCTCCCGAAGCAGCGCAAGGCGCACGGGCTCGCCGCGTCGCAGCTGCAGCTTTCGGACTCGGTCCTGCGCGTGATCATCCGCGACTACACGCGCGAAGCCGGCGTGCGCAACCTCGAGCGGCGCATCGCCGACGTATGCCGCAAGGCGGCGAACGCGGTCGCACGCGGCGCCGAACGCAGCCCGCGCGTCGACGAGAAGCTGCTGCGCGAGTGGCTCGGTGCCCGCCGCTACTCGAGCGATGCGCGCAAGCGCACGTCCGAGCCCGGCGTCGCGACAGGTCTCGCGTACACCGCCGTCGGCGGCGACGTGCTCTTCATCGAAGCGACGGCGTATCCCGGCAAGGGCAAGCTCACGATCACCGGCCAGCTTGGCGACGTGATGCAGGAGTCGGCGCAGGCCGCGCTGTCGTGGGTGCGCTCGCATGCGGACGAAGTCGGCGTCGAGCCTGAGTGGTTCGCGGAGAACGACATCCACGTGCACGTCCCGGCCGGCGCAGTGCCCAAGGACGGCCCGAGCGCAGGCGTCACGATGGCGACGGCGCTCGCGTCGCTCATGCGCGGCGAGCCGGTCGCAAGCGATGTGGGCATGACCGGCGAGATCACGCTGACCGGCCAGGTGCTTCCGATCGGCGGCCTGCGCGAGAAGTCGCTGGCGGCGCAGCGCGCCGGGCTGAAGCGCGTGATCTTCCCGCGCGAGAACGAGCCCGATCTCGACGAGCTCCCGCCGGAGGCGCGCGACGCGATCCAGTTCATCCCGGCCGACACGATCCAGGACGTCTTCGCCGCTGCGTTCACCGGCGGCAGCGCGAAGCAGCGGCGACCGCGCGCAGTCGATCGTGCGGCCGCTATGCCGAGAAACTCGTAACCAGCGTCTTGCAGTTCCCGTCGCCCTTCGACGAGGGGCGCCGGCAGAGCAGCTCGTACTCGAGCTTCCGCCGGAGGACGAACGTGTACTCGATGACGTCCTTGCCGGCCGTTACCTCGTAGCTGTGCGCCCGGCCCCCGCCGGCGGTCACCGTGCGTGACCCGGTAACGGTGCCGCCGGCCGCGCGCGCTACCGCCTGCATCCGGACGTCGAGCTCCTTCGTCACCTTGGCGAACAGGCCGTCGGAGTAGGCCCGGACGAGCGGGAAGCTGCTCACCTGCAGCAGCTCGGAGTCGTGGGACACGAGCACGGTTCTCGGGGCGGTCGTGACCTTCCAGCCCCCTGGCGCGTTGAAGGAGTATCCGTGACCGCGAACGGTCATCGGCTTCGCGTGCGCCGACCCCCCGCAGCCTGCGAGGATGAGTGCCGACGCGAGAAGCGCCTGTTTGTACCAGGGTGGCCGGGGTATCAGCCGCCCGGGAACGACGCGAAAGGAACGGGATCTCATGGCGAAGACGAAGGACAAGGTGGTTGACGCGGCGGAGAACGTCAAGCCGTATGTTGACCGGGCGATCGGCGACGAGAAGCTTCGTGCCGACGTGATGAGCGCGTTCAACACCGCTCGCGACCTCTACGGCGAGCTGATCGGAGATCGTCGCGCCGTCTCCGTGGCCGCGCGCGTCGCGACCGACGAGGAAGTGCGCGACAAGCTCAAGGACGCGATCGACGACCTGCGGAGCGCAGCCGACCGGCTCCAGGGCAAGAAGGGCCACGGCGGCCGCAACTCGACGATGCTGATCGCGGGGATCGCGCTCGGCATCCTGTTCAACCCGGTCACGGGCCCCGAGACCCGCAAGTGGCTCAAGGACCTGATCGGCGGCTCGGACGACTTCGGCGGCGGCTACACGCCCCCGTCCGGAAACAACGGCTCCAACTAGGGTCCGGCACCGGCTTGGCCGGTGCCGCCAACCCTCCCTACGGCGGCCGAGGCGCGTCAGCGTCGGAAGCCGCTTGCGGGCTCCGCCGGTAAGCGCAGCGCTAACCGCGCCCGAGATCTTTGGCGGGCGCGGTGTGCGGCGCTGCGGTCGGTACCAGCGTCTGCATGAGCGTCGCGGGCGCCGGCGCGGCCAGCGCGCGCTTCAGTGCGGCGGCGTCGAAGCCGTCGGCGGAGGAGATGTCGCGCTGGCCGAGCAGGATCGCGCCCGGCTCCGGTGACGACCCGCCGCCGGGGAGCGCCGCGACGAGGCTCGCCGACACCGGGAACGGCAGATCCTTCTGGTGCTTCCACGCGTCCAGATACCGCGTCGGGTCGACCGCGCCGTCGTAGCCGAGGTAGAGCAGCGACACGGGGTGGATCTCGAAGTGGAGGTGGACGGGCGTGCCCTCGGCGTCGCCGGTGTTGCCCATGAAGCCGATCACCTGGCCCGCGCGCACGTGCGCGCCGTTCACTGCGAGCGTCGAGTACGCGGAGAGATGCGCGTAATAGAACTGGTTGCCCTGCGGGTCGAGCAACCAGAGGCGGTAGCCGCCGATCTTCTGGAAGCCGACGCTGAACAGCGTCCCGTCGGTGGCAGCGAGGATCGGCTGGCCGAGCCGGCCGAAGATGTCGTCGCCGTGGTGGTACTTCTCGTCGCTGCGTGCAGCGCCGTAGGAATCGATGTACGAGACCGGCCCGTACACGGGGAAGACGTAACGGCCGGCGGTCAGCTTGGGATGGCGGTGCAGCGGCCCACCGGGCGCGTGCCGCGGCAAGGGACGCGCGGTCGGCCGGTCGCCCACGGGCGGCTCGTTCGACGACGTCGTCGTGGCCGCGGCGGGCGCAGGCGGAGACTGCACCGTGGTCTGCGCTGCGCCGATCTGGATCTCGGCTCCCGCCGGCAGGCCGGCGTACGGCTGTGACAGGCGTAGGTCGAGCTCGACGATCAGCGCCTTGTAGCCGGATGCGCCCGCCGGCGCACTGCGGTCGACCGTCGTGTTCCCGATGACCAGCGTCCCCATGGGCAGATGGACCGTCTTCACGCCCGCGCCGAGCGGCTTGCCGCCGACCAGCAGGTTGACGACGCCCCCGTCCTGGCTGCCGTCGGCCGTCGCCTGGTTCGCGTCCGCCGAGGCTTTCGCCGTGACGGCGTCGGCCTTGACCACGCCGTCGAAGAGGGAGATCGCCGTGACGTCGCTCTCGGCCGTCGCCGACCCGCCCTTCGTCGACGCGCTGGCGATCGTCGACTGCGCCGTCAGCACGGATCCGTCGTCGGGATACGCGTACTCCTGGCCGGTTGCCGGCGTGCCGGGCGCGGTGACCGTCGAAACGACGACGTCGCTCTGCGGCGGGGCAACGATGCGGATCGCCGTCGCAGTCGCGGCTGCGGTCGGTGCCGTCGGGGGCCCTTCGGCCGACGCTGACCCGAATGCGAGCAGCGCGAGGCCGGCGAGCAGGACGACGATGTGCCGGGCGCGCACGCCCGAAGTGTTACACCCGCTCGCCGACGAGGACGAGCCGGAAGGTGTCGATCGTGAGCGGGCCGCCGTCGAAGTCGCCGAACCAGCCGACCGGCACGAGGCCCGCGCGGCGGAACAGCTCGCCGTACTCGGCGGCCGTGTAGAGGCGGTGCTCGAAGGCAAGCTCGGTGCGGTGGCCGTCCTTGACGAACGTCCAATGCGCCGACATCCGCCCCGATGCGACGTCGAGCGCGCGATTCTCGAGGAAGAGCGTCCCGTCCTCGAGCTCCTGCCAGCCCTGCGGCCGGAAGATCCGCATCAGCCCGATCGCGTTCGCCGTGTCGAGGACGAAGCGGCCGCCGGGGCGCAGCACGCGCGCGATCTCGGCGAGCGCGCGCTCGTCCTCCTCTTGCGTCTCGAAGTAGCCGAACGCCGTCCAGAGGTTGACGACCGCGTCGAAGCTCGCGTCCGGCCACGGCAGGTCCCGCATGTCGCCCTGGCGAAGGTCGGCGTCCGGGAGCGCTTCGCGCGCGACCGCGAGGGCGCGGCTCGAGATGTCGAGGCCCGAGACGTCGAAGCCGCGCGCTGCGAGCGGCACGGCGATGCGACCCGTGCCGCATGCGAGGTCGAGGACGCGCGCGCCCTCGGGCAGCTGAGACGCGACGAACGACGCTTCTGCATCGGTTCGCGCGGCGTCGCGCGTCGTCGCGAGCAGCAACCACTCGTCGGTATCGAAGAAGGTCTCGAACCAGCGGGGGTCTACGTTCAACCCAATTGCTTGCGTGCGAACTCGCGGAAGCGCTCGCGCGCCTCGGCGTCCGGCCCGACCGGCTCTTCGTCGACGTAGCTCGTGTCGGCCGCGATCTCCTCGGCGACGGCGCGCACCTCGCGGACGACCGCCTCGTAGTTCGACGGCTCGCGCAGGATCGCCTCCACCCAGGACTCCTCGGATTCGGGCTGCACGTCCGTGTCGACGAGCAGCTCGCCGAGCAGCATCCCGATGCGGATGTACGCGAAGGTCCGGAACGCCAGTGCGCGGTGCGCGCCGACGATCAGCTCCTGGATCTCCGGGTGCGCCTCCTGGATCTCCTGCACGATCGAGCCGATCGGCTCGTCGACCAGTGGGATCCAGATGTCGTCGGCCGAGCTCATTTCCCGCTCCGGCGCCGGCCAAGCCGGCACCTGCGCTCCTTGATGAACTCCGTCGAGGCTCCGATCATTCCGGCAGTGTCGCGGACCGGCGCCGCGTCCGCCAGACGATCTGCGCCGCGACGGCCAGGAGCAGGGCGCCGAACAGGCGCCGCAGCACGGATTCCGGCAGCGACTCGGCCACGAGGACGCCGACCTGGACGCCTGCGATGGACGCGACCCCGATGAACGCCGCCGCGCGGAGGTCGACGTTGCCGTAGCGCACTTGGCGCCACGACCCGACGAGCGCCGTGGGCAGGATCGCGAGCAGGCTCGTGGCCTCGGCGTGCAGCTGGGTCAGCCCGAGCACGAGCGCGAGCGCGGGCACGAAGATGATGCCGCCGCCGACGCCGAAGAGCCCGGCGAGCACGCCGCCGGCCACGCCGATCAGCCCGATCAGGACGAGCGTCATACGAGCAGCCGCACGCCGACGAGGGTGAGGAGCAGGGCGAAGCCGTAGCTCAGCTTCTGGACGGGCACGCGCTGCTGGATCGCGGTGCCTGCAAGCACGCCGATCACGGCCGGGATGCCGATCGCCGCGGCCGCGCCGGGCTTCACGTCCCCGTGGAAGGCGTAGGTCACCGCGCCGGCGACGGACGACACGAGGATGGCGGCCAGGGAGGTCGCCGACGCCCGCCGCTGACCGAACGCGAGCAACAGCATGAGCAGCGGGACGATCACGATGCCTCCGCCCACCCCGAAGAGCGCACCGAAGAACCCCGAAACCAGACCGATGCCGACGAGCTTCACGCTTCCCTACTCTACGGCGGTGGATGCGCTGAGCCGCCTCACCGAGGATCCCGCCGCAGCCGCGCTCTTCCTCGACGTCGACGGCGTGCTCGCACCGATCGTCGAGCGCCCCGAGGATGCGCGCGTGCCGGAGCCGACGCGGGCCGTTCTCCGCGGGCTCGCGGCGCGGTACGGCCTCGTCGCGTGCGTGACCGGGCGGCCGAGCGAGGTCGCGCGCGAGATCGTCGGGGTCGAGGGGGCGACGTACGTCGGCGAGCACGGCCTCGAGCTCGACCCGCGCGCGCAGGAGTGGGCCGAGCGCATCCACGCTTTCGCGGCCGAAGCCGCGTGGCAGTTCCTCGAGGAGAAGCCGCTGTCGAGTGCGTTCCACTACCGCCGCGCAGCGGATCCCGAGGCGGCGCGCCTCGCGCTCGAGACGATCGCGTCGGAAGCGCTCGCGGAGGGGTTCCGCACGCGGTGGGGCCGCTTCGTCCTCGAGGTGCTGCCGCCGGTCGACGCGAACAAGGGAACGGCGGTTCGCTCGCTGCTCGAGCAGTCGGGGTTGCGCCGCGCCCTCTACGCAGGTGACGACGTCACCGATCTCGACGGCTTCGCCGCGCTCGACGGACTCGACCTCGCGGTTCGCATCGCGATCGTGTCGAGTGAAGGGCCGACCGCGCTCGGCGAGCGCGCCGACCTGCTCGTCGGCTCCACCGACGCGTTCGTCGAGCTGCTTCTAAAGCTTTAGGCGGTCGCGTAGCAGGCGCGACTGGCGGCGCGCGACGTCGAGCTCGGTCCGCGCAGAGTCCGCGACCTGCAGCTTGAGCCGATCCGGAGCGGTGCGCTTCACGCCGGCGACCTTCGCGAGGTTCACCAGATGCGAGCGGTGCACGCGCGCGAAGCGCGAGCCAAGCCGCTCCTCGAGCGTGCCGAGTGACGACGTGCAGAGATAGGAGCGGTCGTACGTGTGCACGCGGCTGTAGTCGCCGTCGGCGGTGACGTAGTGGATCTGATCGGGGTCGAGCAGCAGCTCGGTGCCGCCCCCGCCGACGACGGGTATGCGCTCGACCGGCGCGGCGTTCTCGGACGAGCGCTCGCGCAGGCGTTCGACCACGCGCGCAAGGCGGTCCGCGTCGACGGGCTTCAACAGGTAGTCGAACGCCTCGACCGCGAACGCGTCGACGGCGTACCGCTCATGCGCGGTCACGAACACGACGGCGCCGTTCAGCAGCGGCGCGGTGCCGAGGCCGCTCGCACCGGGCATCTCGACGTCGAGGAACACGACGTCGGGGCGCAGCTTGTCCGCGAGGTCGATCGCCTGGTCGGGGCCCGCCGCCTCGCCGACGATCTCGACGTCGTCGTGCGCAGCGAGCAGGTAACGAAGCTCATCCCGCGCCGGCGCCTCGTCATCGACGATCAAGGCGCGCACGGCCGTCCTTTCCGCTGCGGCTCCGTCGAGCCTACGCCGCGGACGGGAACTTCGAGCCGTACCACCGTGCCGAACGGGAACGAGCGCAGCCGCACGCCTTGTCCGTAGTGCGCCGTCAGACGCAGGTTGACGTTCGCAAGGCCGATGCCGGTGCCCTCGCCGACGCCGGGCTCGAGCACGCGCTCGATCGCGTCGCGCGCGATCCCGCGCCCGTCGTCGCGCACCGTCACGCGCAGCTGCCCGCGCCGGACACGCGCGCGCACGAGCAGGTGCAGCGGCCTGTCGGTCTTGCCGTGCTTGATCGCGTTCTCGACGAGCGGCTGCACGAGCAGCGGCGGCAGGCGCACCGCCAGTGCGTCGGGTGCCGCGTCGATCGTCACCTCGAGCTGCGCGCCGAAGCGCGCCTGCTCGAGCGTGAGGTAGCTGCGCACGTGATGCAGCTCGTCTTCGAGCGTGACGAACTCGCCCGGGCGCGCAAGGCGGCGGCGCAGGTGGTCGGCGAACGCGACGACGAGCGTGCGGGCGCGCTCGGGATCGGTGCGGATGAACGACGCGATCGTGTTCAACGCGTTGAACACGAAGTGCGGCTCCATCTGCGCCTGCAGGGCGGTCGTCGTCGCGGTGTGCAGCTCGGACAGCTGCAGCTGCGCGGAGAGCTGGTCACCGAGCGCCTCGAGCGTCGTGACGATCCCCTCGTCCAGCGGCGAGCCGTCGGTCGCGAACGCGACGAACGTGCCGGCCGGCCCGTCGCTCAGCCGCAGCGGGACGACCGCAGCGGAGCCGAGCGGGCAGGCGGGATGCCCGCACTCGACGCGGAGCGCGAGCGGCGCGAGCAGTAGGCGATCCTGCGCAAGGGCCTCGTACACCGGCCGGATCGGCGCGTCGCCCTCGCCGTGGTGGTCGGCGCCGGCGCCGACGAACGCGAGCACCTGCTGGCGGTCGGTCACGGCCACCGCGCCGAGGCCGAGCTTCTCGAACAGCTCGTAGGCGACGAGGCGGGCGGCGCTCTCCGTCAGCCCACGCCGAAGCTCGGGGAGCGTCGCTTCGAGCAGCTCCAGCACCGGCGCCTGGCGCCGCGCCGGCCGTCTGCGCACACGCGGCATGATCGGATTGTGCACGTCGACGAGGATCTGCTCCGGCCGCTCATCGCGCAATTCGGCCCGCCCGCCCGGCTCGACTGGGACGGAGACGTCACGGAGGCCGAGTATCGGCTCGCCACCTACAACCCTCGGCGCCGGCACGACGTGACGCTGTTCATCCTCGATCTGGCAAATCGAATCGCGCTGATCCGGAAGCCGCATTTCGCCGAAGGCATATGGCGCCCGCCCGGCGGCGGCGTCCTGCCGGGGGAGCAGGTCGTCGCCGGCGCGGTGCGCGAGTCGCTCGAGGAGACCGGCCTGCGCGTCGAGATCGAGCGCTACCTCGTGGATGCGCACGCGACCTTTCGCTGGGACGGCGAGGTGCTGCCGTGGCGCACGCACGTCTTGCTCGCGCGCACGGCCGACGCGGAGCTCGCGCCGCAGGACCCGACTGAGATTGCCGGGGCGCGCTGGGGGACCCTCGACGAGCTCGCGGGGCCGCTGCGCGACCGGCTTCTCTCAACCGGCCGCGCGTTGTGGCGGTATCGCGTCGCGCTGCACGACGCCGCGCTCGCTTCTTACTCGGACGGCTGAACGACGATCAGCGAGTTGCCGTCGGGGTCGCGCAGCCAAAACATCGGCGGCACGTTTCCGCCGTAGCGGGTGACCTCGTCGTCGACGTCCACACCGGCGCCCTTCAGCGCTGCGTGATCCGCGTCGACGTCGGACGTGTCGAGGCAGATCCCCGTCTGCTGGCCGCCGGCCTGCTGGCCCTGTGGCGGCGGAGCGAGCGCGATGTTCGTCTCGTGGCCGTTCGGCTTCACCTCGACCCAGCGCATGTCCGGGCCCATCGGGACGTCGACGACCTTCTCGAAGCCGAGCGTGTTGACGTAGAAGTCGATCGCGCGATCGGTGTCCGAGATCGTGATGCAGACGCGGCCGACGTGCGTTGCCTGCAGCTTGGTGGCGGTTGCCATGGTGTTCGAGCCTCCTGCTTGTCGGGTCGTCAGTAGGACGATGAAAGCTGCTGCGACTCATCGGTGAGCGCGTACCGCAGCTCGACCTCGCCGGACTCGTCGCGCTCTCCGGTCGGCCGCCAGCCGCGCCGCTCCCAGAAACGACGCCCTCGTTCGTTCGCCTCGAGCACCCACAACGTGGCCGGTACGCCCGCGACCTCGACGATGCGCGCGTACAACGCGTCGGCGACACCTGTGCCCCACGCCTCCGGCACGACGTAGAGCGCCTCGACGTGACCGGGACGCGCGGCGGCGTAGCCGAGATCGTCGACGAGGAAGACGCGCGCGTCGGGGTCGGCGAGCAGCCGCGTGTAGCGACGGCGAACACCGTCCTCCGGATAGGGCGCGTCACCGAAGAGCTCCGCAAACGCCGTGGTTGCGGCGACGCGGTTGATCGCGACGATCGCGTCTAGGCCTTCCGCGCCCGGACCGCAGTCCCGTATGCGCAGATCTCCGTCCACATGTCGCCCATCTCGGAGGTGTCGAAGCGCATCGCGACGATCGCGTTCGCGCCCTTCGCCTCGGCCTCGCCGACCATCCGCTGGATGACTTCCTCGCGGCTGTCCGCCAGCGCCTTCGTCATGCCCTTCAGCTCACCGCCGAACATCGACTTGAGCCCGGCACCCATCTGCGAGAACGCGTTGCGCGAGCGCACGGTAAGCCCGAACACCTCGCCGAACACCTCTTCGATCACATAGCCGGGGAGCTCGTTCGTCGTTGCGATCAACATGCTTCAACCACCTCCAGGACGCCGGGGATCGACGTGACGCGGGGACCATCCCACTCTCGCACCTCCGGCCACAAGGGATCCTCGCCGGGACGGTGGATGAGGATCGCGTCCATGCCGACGCGGCGCGCTCCGGCGAGCTCGTCGTTCGCGCCGTCGCCGACGAACACGGCTTCGCCCGGCTCGACGCCGAGCCGCTCGCAGCAGGCGAGGTAGATGCGCGGGTCGGGCTTCGACGCGCCGAACGACGGCGAGAAGACCTCCGCATCGAACAGGCCCGCGAACTCGGACTCGGGCCAGAGCGTCTCGATGTCCTCGCTGCAGACGGTGATCAACCCGAGCTTGATGCCGTCCTCGCGCAGCTTGCGCAGCGTGTCGACCGCGCCCTTGCGCGGCACGAGGCAGCGGCGTAGGTACTCGCGCCGCAGGTCGCACACGCGTTCCATGTGCTCGTCGCTCACCCCGGCTTCGGCGAGCGCTGCACGGATCGGGCCGTTGTACTTCGCGGTCGACCGCTGCCAGCGGTCCCGAAAGTCGGCGCCGACGACCGCCTCCAGGTCGGCGTTCAGCTTCTCGGTCGACTCGCGGTCCCAGTCGATCAACGTCTCCCACAGGTCGAAGACGACGGCTTTCACACGCACGACTGCAACACCTCCCAGGTTCGGCGAATGTCGTCCTCGGTCGTGCTCGCGTTGCCGATCGCGATGCGGATCGTGTCCACGCCGCGCAGGCGCGTCGCGGCGAGGAACACCTCGCCCGTTGCACTCGCGCGAGCCGCGAGGTCGAAGTTGTCGCTGCCGGCGTGCCGGAAGCAGACCGTCGAGAACGGATGCGGTGCGACGATCTCCCAGCCTGGCTCGTCCTCCACCCACGTAGCGAACAGCTGCGCGAGCCGGACGTGCTCGCGGATGAGCGCGCGCAGCCCCTCGGCGCCGTACCAGCGCAGCACGAACCAGAGCTTCAGCGAACGGAAGCGCCGCCCGAGCGCAGGCCCGTAGTCCTTGATGTCGACCGCTTCCGGCGTCGCGGCGAGGTACTCGGGCACGAGCGCGAACGCCTCGTGAAAGGCCTCCGGCCGCCGTGTCCACATCGCGGAGCAGTCCATCGGGGTGAACAGCCACTTGTGCGGGTTGATGACGAGCGAGTCTGCACGGTCGACGCCGTCGAGCGACCAGCGGAACTCGTCGCACACCCAGGCCGAGCCGGCATACGCCGCATCGACGTGCAGCCACACGTCCGCCTCGCCGCATCGCTGCGCCAGCGCGGCGACCGGATCGACCGACGTCGTGCCGGTCGTGCCGACGGTGGCGACGACCGCCGTTGCGTCGTCGAGCGGGAAGTCGGCGCGCATGCGGTACGCGTCGTCCGTCTCCACGGTGCGGTACTCGAGGCCGACGAGGCGCGCTGCCTTCTCGACGCTGAAGTTCGCCTGGTCGGAGGCGTAGACGACGCCGCCCGGCTTGCGCGTGCGCGCCGCGGCGAGCGCGGCGATCGTGGCGGTCGACGCGGTGTCCTCGATGTGGCCGTGCCAGCCGCGCGGCAGCCCGATGAGCTGCGCGAGCCAGTCCATCACGGTGACCTCGAGCTCGGTCGCGGCCGGCGACGACAGCCAGGTGAACGCGTTGACGTTGAGCGCCGCGATCAGCAGCTCGGCGAGCACACCCGGCTCGGAGCCGGTGTTCGCGAACCACGCGTAGAAGCGCGGGTGGTTCCAGTGCGTGAGACCCGGGACGATGATCTCGTCGAGGTCGCGCAGCATCGCCTCGAACGGCTCGCCTTGCTCCGGCGGCGCGTCCGGCAGCTGCGCACGGATGTCGCCGGGCTGCACGCGCGCCTGCACCGGCAGATCGCCGACGCGCTCGAGGAAGTCGGCCGCCCAGTCCGACGCGCGGTGCAGGTCGTCGCGATACGTCATCGCTTCTTTCTCAGCTTCTCGATCTGCTTCCACGTGCGCGTGTTGACGACATCATCCTTCGTCAGCCATGCACGCCGCGCCTGGCCGACGCCGAGCTCCACGTAGTCGAGCGCGGCGATCTGGTGACCGTCGGAGTCGATGACGAGCTTGAGCCCGGCCTCGCGTGCGGCCCGCGCGTGCACGTCGCTGAGGTCGAGGCGGTCGGGCTGCGAGTTGATCTCGAGGAACGTGCCGGTCTCGATCGCCTTCTCGATGACGCGCTCGACGTCGATCGTCGACGGCGGGCGCTTGCCGATCCTGCGGCTGGTCGGGTGCCCGATCACGTCGACGTACGGGCTCTCCATGGCTGCGAGCACGCGCTCGGTCGGGCGGTCGTCGAAGCGCGAGTGCACCGACGCGACGACCCAGTCGAGCGTCGCGAGATCCTCGTCGGCAACGTCGAGTGAGCCGTCGGCGCGGATGTTCACTTCGATGCCCGTCAGGATCTGCAGCGGCTTGACGATCTCGTTGAGCGCGTCGATCGCCTCGTGCTGCTGCTTGAGCAGGTCGCCGCGCAGCCGCTGCGAGTGGTCGCAGATCGCGTAGTACGCGTAACCCTTCTTGATCGCGGTCGCGACCATGTCCTCGAGCGTGTCCTTGCCATCCGACCACGTCGTGTGCGTGTGCAGGTCGCCGCGGATGTCCTTCAGCTCGACGAGGGCCGGCAGCTCGCCCTTGCGCGCGGCAGTGAGCTCGCCACCGTCCTCGCGCAGCTCGGGCGGGATCCAGTCGTAGCCGAGGAACCGGTAGACCTCTTCCTCGGTTGCGAACGAATGCTCTTCGCCGGACTCGACCTCGGTGACGGAGTACTCGGACACCGAAAGACCCTTGCGGACCGCGCCTTCGCGCAGCGCGATGTTGTGGTCCTTCGAGCCGGTGAAGTGCTGCAGCAGGTTGCCGTAGCTCTCCGGCGGGACGACCCGCAGGTCGAAGCGGAGGCCGTCATGCGACACGACCGTCGCCTTCGTCGAGCCTTTCGCAGCGACGTCCACGACCCACTTGAGCGAGCAGAAGTAGTCGACGAGCGCCTGCGGATCGGTCGCGGTGGCGATGATGTCGAGGTCGCGCACGGTCTCGCGCATGCGGCGCGCGGAGCCGGCCAGATCGACCTCGACGGAAGCCGGATGCTCGCGGAGGACCTCGACGACAGCTCGAAGCTTGGGCAGCGTGTTGCCGAGCAGCGCCCGCACGGGGCCTTCGGCAGCCTCGGGCCGCGCGAGCGCCTCGGCGATCTTCTGCTCGGTGCCGGGGCCGATCCCGGCGCTCCCCTTCAGCTTCCCGGCTTCGGCGGCGGCCTTGAGGTCGGCGACGGTGACGATGCCGAGCTCTTGCCAGATGCGCCGCGCGGTCTTCGGGCCGAGGCCCGGCAGGCGCATGAACTTCGCCACCTCCTCCGGGACTTCGGCCTTGCGCTTGGTCAGCGCGTGGATCTCGCCGTCGTTGACGACCTCGACGATCTTCTCCTGGATCGTCTTGCCGATGTCCTGCAGCTGGACGGCCGTGCCGTCGAGCGCGAGCTGCGCGACCGAGGTGGCCGTCTCGCGGATCCGGGCGGCGGCGCGGCGGTAGGCGCCCACACGGAAGCTGTCGCCGCCGTTCAGCTCCATCAGGTCGCCGAGCAGGTCGAACTGCGCCGCTAACACGTCGTTCCTCGGAAGTTCACTCATCGCAGCGATGATAGGCCTCGACTTGCGCGCCACGATCTGCCTGCCGACGTACAACGAACGAGAGAACCTGCCGCGCCTGGTGGGGGCGCTCGCGGGCGTGCTGCGGGAGGGCGACCGGGTGCTCGTGATCGACGACGCCTCCCCGGACGGGACGGGCGCGATCGCCGACCGCCTGGCGGAGGAGCACGGGTTCGTCGACGTCCTCCACCGTGGGGCGAAGGACGGCCTGGGCCGCGCGTACATCGACGGCTTCCGACATGTCCTGCAAGGCGACGCGGAGCTGATCCTCGAGATGGACTGCGACTTCTCGCACGACCCTGCCGACGTGCCGCGACTGATCGCCGCCGCCGAGGAGGGCGCTGACCTGGTGCTCGGCTCGCGCTATGTCGCGGGTGGCGGGACGCGCAACTGGGGCCTCGCCCGGCGCCTGATCTCGCGGGGCGGATCCGTCTACACGGCGCTCTTCCTGAACATGGGCGTCAAGGACCCAACGGGCGGCTTCAAGTGCTTCCGCCGCGCTGTACTCGAGCGGCTGGATCTCGACGCGGTGACGCCGCGTGGCTACGCGTTCCAGATCGAGATGACCTATCGCGTGAAGCGGCTCGGCTTCCGGGTGGTCGAGATCCCGATCACGTTCGCCGACCGCGAGGTCGGGCAGTCGAAGATGAGCCGGGCAGTCGTCCTCGAGGCGATCTGGCGGGTCCCGCTGCTTCGCGCCCGCGTGTAGCCTCGACACATGCGCGACGTCACCGACGAGACGTTCGAGGCGGAGGTGCTGCAGGCGGGAAAGCCCGTCATCGTCGACTTCTGGGCGCCGTGGTGCGGGCCGTGCAAGGCGATCGCGCCGGCGCTCGAAGAGCTCGCGAAGTCGTCTCCGAATGCAGAGTTCGTGAAGATCGACATCGACGAGAACCCCGTCGCCGCATCGCGGTACGACGTGCTGTCGATCCCCACCGTGATCCTGTTCGCCGACGGCGAGCCGCGCGAGACGCTGATCGGCGCGCGGCCGCGCGTGCAGTACGAGCGCACGTTCGCCGAGTACCTGTAGGCGTGTACGACTTCGTCGCGGTCGGCGACGTGATGCTCGACGTCCACGTGCCCGCAGCGGAGGGGCGCGTGCACGCCGACGCGCGGGTCGTAGTGGGCGGGTCGGCGATGAACGCCGCCCTCGCCGCGGCGGAGCTCGGAGCGCGCGCCTGCGTCGTGGGTTGTGTCGGCGATGACGTCGCCGGGCGCGCGGTGCGCGAGAAGCTCGGGATCGACGCGCGATTCGAGCTCGGGGAGCGAACCGGCACCGCGGTGTATGTCGGAGACTCCGTGGTCGCCGACCGCGGCGCGAACGCCGGTTTCGTCCCGCGCGACGTCCCCGCCGCGCACGTCACGCTCGTCTCTGGGTACCTCGACACGGAAGGCATCCATGCCGCTGTTGCACTGGCGAGCGGACTGGTCGCGGTCGACCTCCAGGGGCGCGCGCACGACTTGCCGCACGTCGACGTCTTGTTCGGCGAAGGTGACGCGGACGTCGTCGTGCTCACGCGCGGTGCGGGCGAAGCCGAGGCGCGACGAGGCGACGAGGTCGCACGTGTGCGTCCGCCGAGCGTGCCCGAGCCTCCGCCGGGTGCCGGCGACCGGTTCGCGGCTGCGTTCCTGCTCGCGCTCACCGCTGGACGCGCGCTGCAGGACTGCCTCGAGCACGCGATCGCGTTCGCCAGCCGATCCCCTCACCGACCAGACACGTGTCTGGCACCTGAATGGCACTAGCATCGGCTGATGGGGACGGCGCGGTACGACGGGCTCGCAGACGAGTACGCGGCATTCCTCGAGACGAACGCGCCGTACTACGAGCTTGCCGCGAAGCTCCTGCGGGAGCTGCTCGAAGCCGGATCGGGTCGCTGCATCGACCTGGGCTGCGGTACCGGCCGCTTCATCGGCGTCGCAGCTGATCTTGGCTGGGACGTCACCGGCGTCGACCTCTCCGCCGACCAGTTGCGCCTCGCCTCGGGCCCGGAGCTGATCCAGGCCGATGCGACGGCAGTCCCGCTGCCGGATGCATCGTTCGACGCCGGCTACTCCACGTTCACGCATACGGACATCGACGACTTCGCGGGCCTCGTCGCGGAGGCACGGCGCCTGATTCGCCCGGGTGGGCGCTTCGTCTACATCGGCAACCATCCGTGCTTCGTCGGCCCGGTCCAGGCGCCGCCCGTGCTCCATCCCGGCTACCGCCGCGGCGGGCGCTGGGACGCCGCTTCCGCGCCGGGCTCGACGGCGGGAGGTTGGCGAATGCGTCTCGGGTCGTACGTCCACGTCCCGCTCGGTGAGATCCTCGAGGCGTTCGCCGGCATGAGGCTCGTGCGCGCCGTCGAGCCGGACGACGGGCGCGAGTACCCGTCGATGATCGCGCTCGCATTCGACCGCTAGTCGAAGACGCGCGTCCCGAACGGCATCAGCGCGACGCGGGTCGCAAGCGAGAGGATCCGCACGGTGTCGGCGACGGCCGGCGACAACGGCACGCGCGAGAAGAGAACGACCGCGAAGAAGTCGCCGGTGAAGAGCACGCCGCCGAAGCCGAGAGCCGACCGCACGCCGTACCGCTCGACGAAGCCCTGCGCCGGCACGTAGCTGCTGCCTTGCGCGTCCGCGACGTGGAAGACGTCGTACGTCCGCTGCGCGAGCTCGACGATGCGCTTGCGATCCGGCGACGGCTGCACGACGTCCTCGATGCTCAGTCCGAGCTGCTCGATCAGCCCCGCCACCATCGGCAGCCGCTGCACGAACTCGGAGCTCGGCAGCGGGATCGCCTTGTGCCCCTCCGACTGCCGCCGGTCGTTCCAGGCAGGCTCGACGCCGCGCGTGGCGAGCAGAGAAAGGCAGCGCGTGTCCGGTGGCGGGTCGGCGTCGAGCAGGTCGCGCGCGAAGGCCTGCAGGTCATCCGGCAGCCGCTTGAACCTGTGGGTCTTGTAGACGCGCAGCAGCGCGCACGCCGGTTCGCCTTCCGCGTCGCGCAGCTGGTCCCACAGCAGGTCGGCGACGAGGTTCGCCGCGTGCTCCATGCTGCGCGCGGAGTTCGCGAAGCCGCGGATCGCGTCGCCGAGGTCGGGTAGGTCGTCAGCAGAGAAGCTCTCGAGGTCGGCCATGGCGGCATGCTACGCAGATGAGCGTCGACGTCCTGCGCTGGGAGAACCTGCTCGCCGGCGAGGAGCTCGCCTACCTGGGGACGGAGCCGGAACGCGACGCGCGCTTCGCGCCGCTGCCGGACGGGCTCGCCGTCGATCTGGGCGTCGAACGGCTCTACGCGCACCAGCGCGCAGCATGGGACGCAGTGGAGCGCGGCGAGAACGTCATCGTCACGACCGGCACCGCGTCGGGCAAGACACTCGCCTTCAACCTCCCGGTGCTCGACACGATCGCGCGCGATGCAAAGACGCGCGCGCTCTACCTCTATCCGACCAAGGCGCTCGCCCAGGATCAGTTCCGCACGCTTGCCGGGTACCGCGTGCCGAAGCTTCTGCCGGCGATCTACGACGGCGACACGCCGACCGAGCAGCGTCGGCAGATCCGGCGGACCGCGAACGTCATCCTCAGCAACCCCGACATGCTCCACATCGGCGTGCTGCTGAACCACGATCGCTGGGGCGACGTGCTCGCGAATCTCCGCTACGTCGTGATCGACGAGGCGCACGTGTACCGCGGTGTGTTCGGCTCGCACGTTGCGAACGTGCTGCGGCGGCTGAAGCGCATCGCCGCGATCTACGGCGCGCACCCGCAGTTCATCCTGGCATCCGCGACGATCTCCAATCCCGGCGAGCTGGCGACGTCACTGCTCGGCGAGCGCTTCACGGTCATCGGCGACGACGCGGCGCCGCGCGCCGAGCGAACGGTCGTGCTCTGGAACCCGCCGCTGCTCGACGAGGAGCTTGGCCTTCGCGGCTCGGCGCTGGCAGAAGCCGCGAAGCTGCAGGCGCAGTTCGTGGAGCACGGCCTGCGAACCCTCACGTTCGCGAAGAGCCGTAAGGCGGCCGAGCTGATCCACCGCTTCACCGCGGAGCGCCTCGGCGACGACCGCCACCTCTCTCCGTATCGCGCCGGGTACACCGCACAGCAACGGCGCGAGATCGAGCGGCGCCTCAAGGAAGGCGACCTGCTCGGCGTCTCCGCAACGAATGCGCTCGAGCTCGGCATCGACATCGGCCTGCTCGACGCCGTGATCTCCGTCGGCTTTCCCGGAACTGTCGCATCGCTCCGCCAGCAGTGGGGCCGCGCCGGCCGCCGCGGCAGCGGCCTCGCCGTGCTCGTGGCGAGCGAGGACGCGCTCGACCAGTACTTCACGCGCGAGCCCGAGACGCTGCTCGGGCGAAGAGTCGAGGCGGCGATCCTCGACCACGCCAACCCGCGCGTGCTCTCCGGGCACGTGCGCGCCGCCGCATACGAAGCGCCGATCACCGAGGACGACACGGACTTCTTCGCCGCAGCGCACAACGACCCGCTTCTGCGCGAGACGCCGGCGGGCGTCGTGTGGGCGGGCCGCGAGCACCCGGCGGCTCAGGTGCCGTTGCGCTCGACCGACGCCGACTCCTTCGCCGTCGTAGACGGCGCGAGCGGCGCACTGCTCGGGCTCGTCGAGCGCGCACGCGCATACGCGACCGTCCACGAAGGCGCGGTCTACCTGCACCTCGGCGAGTCGTACCTCGTCCGCGAGCTCGACCTCGTCGCGCTACGGGCCATCGTCGAGCCGTTCAACGGCAACTGGTACACGCAGGTGAAGAAGGACACGATGACGCGCATCGTCGAAGCCGACCGTGTCGAGCGCCGCTGCGGCCTCGAGCTCAGCTTCGGCTCGATCGAGGTGACCGAGCAAGTGGTCGCATACGAGCGGCGCACCATCTCGTCGCAGGAGCGCATCGAGCTGGTCGCGCTCGACCTGCCCGAGACGAGCTTCACCACGGAAGCGGTCTGGTACGTGCCGGAGCCGCACCAGCTCGCGGAGCTCGACGAGATGCCGAAGCTGCTCGGGACGCTGCATGCCGCCGAGCACGCGATGATCGCGATCCTGCCGCTGTGGGCGATGTGCGACCGCTGGGACATCGGCGGCCTCTCCACGAACATCCATCCGGAGACCGGCAGGCCGACGGTCTTCATCTACGACGGCCATCCCGGCGGCGTCGGCATCGCGGAGCGCGGGTTCGAGGAGTTCGAGGGCTGGGTCGCCGACACGGCGGCCATGATCCGCGGCTGCCCCTGCAGCGACGGCTGTCCCTCTTGCGTGCAGAGCCCGAAATGCGGCAACCTCAACGACATGCTCGACAAGAAGGGCGCGCTCACGTTCCTCGAGCGGTTGCGGTGAACATCCGCCCGCTCGCGGAGGAGGAGCGCGACCAAGTCATTGCCTCGGGTCTCGGCCTGGCGCGGCTGCCGCGCGACGACGGCAGCTTCTACCTGGTCGCGTGGGACGGAGACGCACCCGCCGGGCACGCCCATCTCGCGCTGACCGACCCGCCCGAGGTGCAGGACGTCGAGGTGCTTCCCGAGCACCGCGGCCGAGGCATCGGCACCGCGCTGGTCGAAGCGGCCGGCCGCGAGGCGGCAGCGCGGGGCTTCGACCTCCTGACGATCACGGTCAGCACGGCCAAGCCGCAGGTCCAGGCGCTGTACGAGCGAGCCGGCTTCCGCGATGCTGGTGCTCCGCTCAAGCGCGTGACCGGGACCGTCCTCATCCGCACGGGCCCGCTCGAGGTCGACGACACATTGCGGACGCTGTCGATTTCGCTGAATCCCGTTCGTCGTACGAGCGACACCGACCCACGGAGGGACACATGAAATACGCACTGCTCATCTACTCGAACGCCGACTCGGAATGGGAGTCGCTGTCTGAAGCCGACCAGGCGGCGATCTACGACGAGTACCGCGTCGTCTCGGAGTCGCCCGGCGTCGTCGACGGTCTCCAGCTGCAGGCGGCGGAGACCGCAACGACCGTGCGCGTCCAGGACGGCAAGGCGCTGACGACGGACGGCCCGTTCGCGGAGACGAAAGAAGTCCTCGGCGGGTTCTTCGTGGTCGAGGCGGACAACATCGACACCGCGCTCGCGCTCGCGGAGCGGATCCCGGCTGCCCGCAACGGGTCGGTCGAGGTTCGCCCCGTCGTGGAGATGTGATCGAGGAAGTCTTCCGCGACGAGTGGGGCCGCGTCCTCGCGAACCTGATCGGCTTCCTCGGTGACTTCGACCTCGCCGAGGAAGCCGCACAGGACGCGTTCGCGATCGCGGCCGCGCGCTGGCCGCGTGACGGCACGCCCGAGAACCCGGGCGCCTGGCTCACGACGACGGCGCGCAACCGCGCGATCGACCGCCTGCGGCGGGAGCAGACGCTCGCGCGCAAGCGGCACCTGCTGGTGCCCGAGGAGACCCACGAGGAGGAAGTGGACGACACCGTCTTCACCGACGAGCGGCTCGAGCTGCTCTTCACCTGCTGCCATCCGGCGCTCGCGCTCGACGCCCAGGTGGCGCTGACGCTGCGCACGCTCGGCGGGCTCGCGACCGATCAGATCGCGCGCGCGTTCCTCGTGCCCGAGCCGACGATGGCGCAGAGGCTGGTGCGCGCGAAGAAGAAGATCGCCGCTGCCGGCATCCCGTTCCGCGTTCCACCGGCGCATCTCCTGCCCGACCGGCTCCGCGCGGTGCTCGCCGTCGTCTACCTCGTGTTCAACGAGGGGTACGGCGGTGACGGCGACCTGGCGGGCGAGGCGATCAAGATCGGCCGGGCGCTCGTCGACCTGATGCCGGACGAAGCCGAAGCGCACGGCCTGCTGGCGCTGATGCTCCTGCACGACGCGCGCCGCGATGCGCGCGTGCGTGACGGCGAGATCGTGCTGCTCGCCGAACAGGACCGCACGCTGTGGGACCACACGCGGATCGCCGAGGGGCGCGCGACACTCGACCGCGCTCTCGCTCTCGGCGGCCGCGGCCCGTACGTCGTGCAAGCCGCGATCGCGTCGCTGCACGTCGAGGAGGAGACCGACTGGCGCGAGATCGCCGCGCTCTACGTGCAGCTCTCGCGGCTGACCGGCTCGCCTGTGGTCGAGCTGAACCGCGCCGTTGCCGTCGCGGAAGCGGTCGGCCCCGAGACGGCGCTCGCCCTGCTCGAGCAGCTCGACCTGCCGAACTACCACTACGTCGAGTCGACGCGCGCCGAATTCCTGCGGCGCCTCGGCCGCGACGAGGAAGCGGCGGCGGCGTACCGGCGCGCGCTCGCAGGCGTGACTGCAGACCCCGAGCGTCGCTTCCTCGAGCGCCGCCTGCGAGAGTTGGAGGGTGCACGCTGAGCGCATCCGCGCCTTTCAACGCGACCTCGCCGGGCGTCTCGCCGACCGGCGCGAGCCGAGCCCGCTCGGCGAAGGGCTCTTCGTCGACGAGCTGCCGAGCGTCTACGACCTGAACTACCTGCTCGCCGACCGCGGCGACGCGGACGAGTTGCGGACGGAAGTGGAGCGGCTCATGGAGCGCTTCCACCACCGCAAGGCAGTCGCGTACCACGAGGTCGACCTCGGCTGGCCGCAGCAGGTCCATCTCGTGATGGAGCGCACCCGCAACGCGGACCGGCGGATCGACACCTCACACGTCCGGGCCGTGCCGTTCGACAGGATCGCACCCGCGCGGCTGCTCGACAGCGAGACGCCTGAGCTGAACGACGCCCAGCGACGGCTTCCGGAGGCGATCGACACGACCTGGCTCGCCGCCTTCGACGGCGACGCGCTCGCCGCGTGGTGCCACGTGCGAACGCGCGACGGGATCGCACAGATCGAGGACGTCAACACGCTCGAGCCGTTTCGTGGCCGGGGACACGGCCGCGCCGTCGTGCAGCACGCGATCGAGCACGCCGGCGACGGCGTCGTGTTCCTGGAGGCGCTCGAGGACGACTGGCCCCGTGAGCTCTACGCCAAAATCGGCTTCGACGCCGTCGACCGCAAGACGCACCACATCCGCGGGCAGCATCCGCTCGTGCCGCTCCGGATCCGCACGCCGCGGCTCGAGCTGCGGCTCCCGACCGTCGCCGAGCTGCGCGAGCTCTACGACGTTGCCGAGGCCGGCATCCATGATCCGGACGTGATGGTGTTCGAGGTTCCATGGACCGACGATCTGAACGTGCCGGACTTCCTCGCGTATCACCGCGAGCAGCTCGAGCTGACAACGCGCGATGACCTCCACGTCAACTTCGTCGCGTTCCTCGACGGCCGTCCGATCGGCGTCCAGGGGATCAACACGCAGAGCGCCGGTCGCGTCGTCACCGGCTCATGGCTCGGCGCCGCGTGCCAGAGGCGGGGCTACGGGACGGAGATGCGCAGCGCGATCCTCAGCTTCGCATTCGACGTGCTCGGTGCAGACGTCGCCCAATCCGGCGCCTTCCTCGAGAACGCCTCGTCGCGCAACGTCTCCCGGAAGCTCGGTTACCGGGAGATCGGCTCGCATTTCGTCAGCCCCCGCGGGGAGCCGCTGGAGCACGTCGACCTCGAGTTGCGCCGCGAAGACTTCACGCCGCTCGTCGAGGCCGAGATCACGGGGTACCGCTGGTGAACTGGCGCGCGTTCGGCGAGACGTTCGTGACGCTGTTCGTCATCACCGACCCGATCGGGAATGCGCCGATCTTCGTCGCGATCACGCGCAAGCTCACGCCGCGCCAGCGGCAGTCGGCCGCGATCCGCGCCGTCGCGGCGGCGGGCGCGCTGATCATCGGCTTCGCCGTCTTCGGTGAGCTGATCCTGCGCTACCTGCACGTGTCGCTCGGCTCGCTGTCGATCGCGGGTGGCTTGCTCCTGATGCTCGTCGCGCTCGAGATGCTGCGCGGCGCGGACTTCCCGGGCGGTGATCCCGACCAGCCCGAGAACGTCGCGCTCGTGCCGCTCGCCACACCGCTCGTCGCCGGGCCCGGCGCGATCGCAACGTCCATCGTCCTCTGGCGCCAGCATCCCGGCGTCGAGGGCCACAGCGCCGTGCTGCTCGCGATCGTCCTCGCCGTCGGGTGCGTCGGGGTGGCGTTGCTCCTGGCAGAGCGCGTGACGCGCGCGACGAGCCCCGCCGTGCTCGCGTTCCTGACGCGCGTCTTCGGCCTGCTGCTCTCGGCCATCGCCGTACAGCTGGTCGTTGACGGCGTGAAGTCGCTCACGTAGCTTCGCCCGTAGCCAACCCGGCCTAGGCTCGACGGAGCCGCGACCGGGGCGGAGGTGGCGGCTTCGCCGCCGCCGGAGCAGTTCCAGAAACAGGAGGGCAGGATGAAGGTCGATCTGCCCCGCCCGCGGCACGGGGACCCATTGCGGACGACGGAGGAGCTGCGTGCGCTCGCTGCGGCCGTGCTCCAGGAGGACGTGGAGACGCTCGCGCGGTCGACGGCGTACCTGCGGAGGTCGTATCGCGTCGTGTTCGTCGGCTACGTCGCGATGCTCACGTTCGGGCTGCTCGCGGTGATCGCCGCGTTCTTCCGCAGCCTGACGGCGGCGACCACCGCGCAGTCGATCGCGGCATCCGCGCTCGCCGGCATGACGGTCGGCATCTTCGTCGCGTTCTTCGTGCAGCGGCCGTCCGCGGCCCTGGAGCGCAACGCGATCTTCATGCCGTGGGTCTCCGTCGTGCTCACCACGTTCTGGACGCGGCTGCTGTACCTCGACGATCCCGCGACGCTCGACGCGAAGCTCGGCAAGGCCGCCAAGGAGGCGTCCGACGAGCTGAGCATGATCGCGATGCGCTACGCGCAGATCGACAGCCGCGAGCTGTCGGTCGCGAAGGAGGCAGCGCACACGAAGCCGGTCACGAGATCTGCGCGAGCGCCTTCGACAGCGACTGACGCGTCTTGAGCACGCCTTCGTACAGGTCGCCGAACTGCGCGACGCGCTCGAGCACGACGTCCATCGTGTAGATCGACGGGTTCAGCTTGTCGTTCACCTCGTCCCAGCGCAGCGGGGTCGACACGGGTGCGTTCGGCTTCGGCCGCACCGAGTAGACGGACGCGATCGTCTTACCTTCACCGTTCTGGTTCGAGTCGATCAGCACGCCGCGCCGCTTCGCCTTCGACCACTCGGTCGTCGCGAGCTTCGGGTGCGTGCGCGCGATCGCGCCGGCGACGATCTCCGCGAACTGGCGTG
>DASZBP010000361.1:0-2860 GCA_035943915.1 Gaiellaceae bacterium
GGCCCTCGGCCTGCACCGCGCCGGGCGCTGGGACGAGGTGCTCGAGATCCGGAAGTGCTGGCTGACGACCGATGTCGGCAATGCGATCCGCAACCGCATGACGGAGTGGGCGCGCGAGGAGAAGCTCGGCGCGTACGACCAGGAGACGCACGAGGGCTACCTCCGCCATCTGCTGCTGCGCGAGGGCCGCAACACGGGCGAGATGCTCGTGCAGCTGGTCACGTCGCGCGGCGAGCGGTTCGACCGCGAGCGGCTGATCGAGGTGCTCACGGAGTTCCCCGAGGTGAAGTCGATCCACTGGTCGGTGAACCGCGGCGTCGCGGAGATCACGAACCTGCCGACGGAGATCCTGTGGGGCGAAGAGGCGATCGAGGAGGAGATCGGCGGCCTGCGCTTCCGCGTGCGGCCGAACGCGTTCCTGCAGACGAACACCGAGATGGCGGCGAAGCTCTACGAGCTCGCGCGCTCGTACGCGGGCCTGACCGGCGGCGAGACGGTGTACGACCTCTACTGCGGCATCGGGACGATCGGCCTGTCGATGGCGTCGTCTGCGTTGACGGTGTGGGGGATCGAGATCAGCGAGGAGTCGGTCGCGTGCGCGATCGAGAACGCGGAGCTGAACTCGATCGGCAACGCAGCGTTCTTCGCAGGCAACGTAGGCGAGGTGCTGCAGGAGCTTCGCGACCGCGCGGGCGATCCGGATGTCGTCGTCGTCGACCCACCGCGCGCCGGGCTTGCCGGCAAGGCGCTGCGCCGGCTCGGCGAGATCGGCGCACCGCGCATCGTCTACGTGTCGTGCAACCCGACCACGCTCGCGGGCGATCTCAAGCGGCTGTCGGACGACTACGGCTACCGGCTCGTCAAAGCGCGGCCGGTCGACATGTTCCCGCACACGCCCCACGTAGAGTGCGTCGCGTTGCTCGAGCGCTAGCCGGGCGTAGGGGGAGACTCGCGCGCGAATCTCGATTCACATTCCGCTCCCACGTCGGAAGCGAGGGTCGCGCGGTCGCTCGCATCATTCGCGCTGGCGCCGCGCTCGACGAGGTTCTGAGGAAGCGGTAGCTCCGCGGCCACACTTGCGTGGGGAGGACAGGGGGACGGATACCGCGTAAGCGTGCTTCGTCTAGTCGCCACTGCATTGGGGGCCGGCATTGGATAGGCCGCCTTGCGATCCACCCGAAGTACTGGTCGAACCGGGGCATGGGCGGCCCGACATATCGCGGCGCCGTGTGGGTGGTGGAGCTCCGGGCGTCCGACCGAACCATCCAGTCCATCCGTGACAGAGACTCATTTTCAGTGCAGCCTGTGCGAATTTGCAAATGAGGTTCGATCGGCGCCAACCGGGCAGAGGCACTCTTATGCGATTCGAGCCGCCACCCTCGAATGAGCGCGAACCGGACGCCGAGACTGTCTACGCAGTGAAGCACGGCAGGGCCGAAACTCGGCGCCTCCTTAAGCTCCGTCTTGACGCCGAGATCGCGAAGCTCGATGGAAAGCTCAAGCGCCGGAAGCCGTAGGGAGTTCAAATGCGCCCGACCGTCGTTCGCGCCGGGCCATCAACCTTCAGGCTTATACGGCGTATGTCGAGCGAGTCCCCACATCCGCCGGTTGCGGACCATCGTGAAGGCTCATTCACCCGAGCGGTTGGTCGACTGCTCCTCGCGCATCGCTTCATGTGCGTCGCGGCTCCGCCGGGCGCATCGTGGCTGTTCCGCCTTCGTCGACCTCGACCACATAGCGTCCTGCATCGGGGCCGCTTGAGAAGCGTTTCAGACCTTTCAGCCGCCGAGAGATGATCGCGTGGGTGTCGGTGCGGGTCTCGACCAAGTAACCCTCTTCGACTTTCTGGTCGAGGAACGCGTCGAGTCCATCTCTGCGAGCACCTAAGGGGTCAATCTCTCCCACCGTTGCGAGTATCGCAAGGAATCTTCCTCCAGCGAGTGCGAGAGGAACGGCGCTCGAACGCCCGCTCAGATCTTGGAATCGTCTGCGCTGCCTCGCTGCCGGACATGTAGTCGCGGCTCCCGGTGTACGAGGCGGGTGCTCCATCGCAGCTCGCGAAGGAGTACCTTCGTGAGCATGAGCAGCTTGATTGCGAAGATTCGCAGCTGGTTCAAGACCGGCAAAAAGTAATCCCGGCTCGTTGTTTGACTCGCCTCGACAGGGTCTCCGTCGGTCGCTGTGTGCGGCTTCGCTGCTGCGCGGGTGTTCGTGGTGGCCTGTAGCTTCGTCGGGTGTGGCTCGCGCTCGACTTCAGAGCTGGCGCGGAGCTAAGGTCGCAGCCTGATGGTTTCGCGGGCCTTGCCGCAGAAGCCGTTGCGCGTTGCGATTCTCGCCCCGATCTCTTGGCGGGTCCCGCCTCGCGGTTACGGGCCTTGGGAGCAGTTCGCCTCCTTGTTAGCGGAGGGGTTGGTCAGGCGCGGCGTCGACGTCACCTTGTTCGCGACTGCCGACTCCGTCACGACTGCTCGGCTCGTCGGCACGGCACCGACTGGCTATTCGGAGGATCCGGCGTTAGAACCGAAGGTCTGCGAGGCGTTGCACATCCCGGCCGTGTTCGAACGCGCGAGCGAGTTCGACGTGATTCACAACAGCTTCGACTTCCTGCCGCTGACCTACAGCGGCCTCGTCGACACGCCGGTTGTGACCACAATTCACGGCTTTTCGTCGGAGCAGATCGTCCCGGTGTTCGAGAAGTACAACGCGCGCGGCTACTACGTCGCGATCAGCGATGCCGACCGGCACGAGCGGCTCGACTACGTCGCGACGATCCACCACGGCATCGATCTCCACGAATTCCCGTTGCAACAGAGGGCGGGTGATTACCTTCTCTTCTTCGGTCGGATCCACCCAGACAAGG
>DASZBP010000362.1:0-3160 GCA_035943915.1 Gaiellaceae bacterium
CCGAGGCATCGGCGTTCTTCCAGGCGGCGAACCGACTGACGATCTTCGTCGGCCCGCCGCTCGCCGGGATCTTGATCGGCGTGATCGGGAATGCGCGTGTGCTCTACGTCGACGCGGCGACCTACCTCGTGTCGTTCTTGCTCGTCGCGCTGTTCGTCCACCCGCCCGAGGTCGCAGTCGACGACGCGCCACGCGGTGTCCTTGACGGCGTGCGCTTCATGCGGCGCGACGCGCTGATGCGCATGTGGATGCCGGCACTGACGTTGCTCGACATCTGCTGGCAGCTGCTCTTCGCCGCGCTGCCCGTCCTCGTCGTCACGTCCTACGCGGCCGACCCGCACATACTTGGCTGGCTGTTCGGCGCGCTCGGCGGCGGCGCGTTGATCGGCGCGTTCGTCTCACTGCGCACGGTGCGCCGCTGGGAGCCGCTGACGATCGTCGGCACGTCGTTCCTCTTCCAGATGGGATCGATCTGGCTGCTCGCCGTGCCGGGCAGCTGGCTCGTGCGCGCGTGCGGGATGGCGCTCGCCGGGTTCTTCATGTCGAACGTGAACGCGCCGCTGCACTCGCTGCTGATCCTGCGCATCCCGCGCGAGATCCGGATGCAGACGGTTGCCGCGTCCGGTGTCTTCCAGAGCGTCGGCTCGCCGATCGGCCTGCTGCTGGCCGGCGCCGCGCTCACCCATTTCGCCACGCACACGGTGCTTGCAATCGTGCTCGCAGTCCAGACGGTCGCGGTGCTCGCGATCGTCGGGACGGCGTTCAGCGAGCGCACGACGCTGCGCGCCGCAGCCGTAGACTCGCCTGCGTGAAGCGCCTCGAGGGAAAGCACGCGGTCGTCACCGGCGCGGGCACCGGCATCGGCCGCGCGATTGCGCAGCGGCTCGCAGCAGAAGGCGCGCAGCTGACGCTCATGGCGCGCGACGAGTCGCGCCTGCAGGACGTCGTGCCCGGCTCCGCGACGCGCTCGGTCGACATCCGCGACCGCGACGCGGTCTTCGCAGTGTTCAGCGAGCCGCTCGACATCCTCGTCGCGAACGCGGGCATCGGCGGCGAGAACGTCACGCCGGACGGCGATCGGTGGGACGACATCATCACGACCAACCTCTCCGGCACGTACTGGTGCTGCCGCGCGGCGGAGCCTCTGCTGCCCGACGGCGGGCGCATCGTCGTCACGTCGTCGATCCTCGCGCGCATCGGGGTCGCGAACTACACGGCGTACTGCGCGTCGAAGGCCGGGCTGCTCGGGCTCGTGCGGTCGTACGCGGCAGAGCTTGCACCGCGCAAGATCCAGGTGAACACCGTGTGCCCCGGCTGGGTGAACACCGACATGGCGTGGCAAGGGCTGTCGACGTGGCCGGGGCTGAGCCCGGACGAGGCGTGGGCGATTGCCGTGCAGGAGGTGCCGCTGCGGCGGATGGGCGAGCCGGAAGAGATCGCCGCAACGGTGGCATGGCTCGCCTCCGGGGACTCCCTCGGCGTCACCGGCCAGGCGATCGACCACAACAACGGCGCCTGGATGGGCTAGGAGGAGGGGTCCGTCCGATGCCGGTCCTATGGTTCGCCGCATGCTCGAGCGCGATTACCTCCGCCGCGGCGTCGCCGAGTTCATCGGGACGTTCGCCCTCATCTTCGTCGGCGCCGGCGCGGCTGCGTTCGGCCGCATCGAGGTCGACTACGCCCTAGCGAACGGCCTCGTGATCGCCGTGTTCGTGTCGGCGTTCGGCTTCATCTCCGGTGGACATTTCAACCCCGCCGTAACGCTCGGATTCCTCGTCACGCGCCGCATCGCGCCGGCCCTCGCCGTTTGGTACTGGCTCGTCCAGTTCGGCGGTGCAGCCGCAGCAGCGCTGCTGCTCAAGTGGATCCTCCCTGCGTCCGTCGAGAACGCCGGCAATCTGGGCGTCCCGTCGCTGCAGAACGGGATCGCATCGGGCCCCGCCGTCGTCGTCGAGGCGATCCTCGCGTTCTTCCTCGTCATCGTCGTCTTCGCGACCGCCGTGGACGAGCGCGGCGCGTTCAAGCAGATCTCCGGCCTCGCGATCGGCTTCACGATCATGCTCGGCGTGATGATGGGCGCGCCGTTCACGGGCGCCGCGATCAACCCCGCCCGCGCCTTCGGCCCGCAGCTCGTCGGCAACCACTGGTCGCACTGGTGGATCTGGTACGTCGGCCCGCTGGCCGGCGGCGTGATCGCAGCCAGCATCTACGAGATGCTGTACCTGCGCCCGTCGCGGCCGGAGCCGGTCGGCCCGCCGGAGACCGGCGTGGTCGAGATCGCGCCGGGCGAAGCGGCCGCTTCCTAGTCTCCGTTTCGGTAGCTTCCGACCCCGGATGCTCTCGACGGCTTACCTGATCGCCGGCCTCTCGACGGGGCACAAGATCGGCCTGGCGGCCGTAGGCGCTGCGTTCATCGCGTTTGCGCTGATCTCGTCGTTCGTGCTGCCGATGCGGAACCCGAACTTCCCGGGGAAGCGCATGGGGCTCTACGTCACGGTCTGCGCCCTGTTCTTCATCGCCATGGTCGCGGCCGTGATCATCCTCGGCAAGGAGCAGAAGGAGGCCAAGGCGGAGCCTCCGGCGGCCACGACCACGCAGACCACCACGTCGTCCGGCGGCGGCACCACGCAGGGCGATCCCGCGGCCGGCAAGACGGTCTTCGCCAGCGCCGGCTGCAACGGCTGCCACACGCTGAAGGCGGCAGGGGCCACCGGCACCGTCGGGCCGAACCTCGACCAGCTGAAGCCGCCGTACGCGCGGATCGTCACGCAGGTCACGAACGGCGGCGGCGTCATGCCGAAGTTCGGCGGCCAGCTCAGCGCGGAGCAGATCCAGGACGTCGCCGCGTACGTCTTCGCCTCGACGCATCAGTAGCGTCTCTCCCGTCGAACGGAGAAGGAGGGATTCGAACCCTCGAGGCAGGGATTTCCCCACCTAACGCCTTAGCAGGGCGCCGCCTTCAGCCACTCGGCCACTTCTCCAAGCGGCCGCATCGTAACGGCGAACGCCCGCTGCGGGGCGGGCGTTCGCGAGACGGAGAGGGCGGGATTTGAACCCGCGATGCACCTTTCAGCACATACGCGATTTCCAGTCGCGCGCCTTCGGCCGCTCGGCCACCTCTCCTCGGTGGTGCTAGCGGAGGGGGAGGGATTTGAACCCT
>DASZBP010000363.1:0-3237 GCA_035943915.1 Gaiellaceae bacterium
GATCGCGCCCACCGAGGAAGGCATCGAGAAGGTCGAGCGCGCTGCCGGCGTCGACAACCTCTACCACGCGACGAACGTCCAGCTCGTCAACCATCTGATCCAGGCGCTGAAGGCCGAGGCGCTCTACAAGCGCGACGTCGACTACGTCGTCGAGGACGGCGAGGTGAAGATCGTCGACGAGTTCACGGGCCGCATCATGGAAGGGCGCCGCTGGAGCGAGGGGCTGCACCAGGCGGTCGAGGCGAAGGAGGGCGTCTCGATCCAGGAGGAGCACCAGACGCTCGCGACGATCACGCTGCAGAATTACTTCCGCCTCTACACGGCCGAAGGCCCTGACGGCTCGATCGGCAAGCTCGCCGGCATGACCGGTACCGCGAAGACCGAGGAGAAGGAGTTCGTCGAGATCTACGGCCTCGAGGTCGTCGAGATCCCGACGAACGTCGCCGTCGCGCGCGACGACAAGAACGACCTGATCTTCAAAACGACCGAGGCGAAGTTCAACGCCGTGGCCGCCGACATCAAGGAGCGCAACGCGACCGGGCAGCCGATCCTCGTCGGCACGATCGCCGTCGAGACCTCCGAGTACCTGAGCGCGCTGCTCACCCGCCAGGGCGTGAAGCACAACGTCCTCAACGCGAAGGAGCACGCGCGCGAGGCCGAGATCATCAAGGACGCCGGCCAGGTCGGCGCAGTGACGATCGCGACGAACATGGCGGGCCGCGGCGTCGACATCAAGATCGACGACCAGGTGCGCGAGCTCGGCGGCCTCTACGTCCTCGGCACCGAGCGCCACGAGGCGCGCCGCATCGACAACCAGCTCCGCGGCCGTTCGGGCCGCCAGGGTGACCCCGGCGAGACGCGCTTCTACCTCTCCGGCACCGACGACCTCGTTCGCCTCTTCGCGGGCGACCGCATCCACAACATCATGGATCGCTTCAAGCTCCCCGAGGACCAGCCGATGGAAGCCGGCATCCTCTCGCGCCAGATCGAGAACGCGCAGAAGAAGGTCGAGGAGCAGAACTTCGTCTCGCGCAAGAACGTCCTCAAGTACGACGACGTCATGAACTCGCAGCGCCAGGTGATCTACGCGCAGCGGCGGCAGGTGCTCGAAGGCGCCGACCTCTCCGAGGAGATCCGCGAGCAGTGGCTCCCCGACGCGATTGCGAGCGTGGTGGAGGAGTTCACGATGGACGAGGCGCGCGACGAGTGGGACATCGGCGGCCTCGTCGCCGCGATGGATGCGCTCTACGGCACTGGCGTCACCGCGGAGGAGCTGCACGGCCTCGACCAGGACGCGATCATCAAGGAGTTCACGGACGACGCGCTCGACGCGTACAAGGAGCGCGAAGAGGAGCTGGACAACGTTCAGCCCGGCCTGATGCGCGACCTCGAGCGCTACATCGTGCTGCAGGTCGTCGACCTGCGCTGGCGCGAGCACCTCGAGAACATGGACTACCTCCGCGAAGGCATCCATCTGCGCGGAATGGCGCAGAAGGACCCGCTCGTCGAGTACCGCAACGAGGGTCACGCGATGTTCTTCGACCTCAATCGCGCGATCCGCGACGAGGTCGTCACGCTCATCTTCCACGCGCAGATCGAGGCCGACCCGAACGCGGCAGCGGCCGAGCTGCAGCAGTCGACCAACGGCTCCGGCAACGGGTCGCTGACGTACGAGCACCAGTCGCTTGCCGGCGCGGACGCGATCCTGGCGGCCGGCGGCACAGGGACGGCGACTGCGGCGATGGCGGGCGGCGGCGGCGTGTCGACGAGCCAGCCGAGGCCGGTCGTCAACAGCGAGCTCGACAACATCGGCCGCAACGACCCGTGCTGGTGCGGCTCGGGCAAGAAGTACAAGAAGTGCCACGGCGCGTGAGCGCACTCGCGCAGCCGAACCCTCCTCTTACCGATGGCCGCATCTCTCTCGCTCCGCTGACGCAGGCGGACCTCGCCGACGCGCTCGCGATGTGCGACGACGAGGAGACGAGACGCTTCACGTTCCTGCCGACGGACGCGACCGCGGAGTGGATCTCGAACTGGCTTCGCCGCTACGAGGAAGGCTGGGCCGACGCGTCGCGCGCGGGCTTCTCGATCCGCGACGCACAAGCGAACGCCTACCTCGGCTTCGCCGCGATCGTGCGGCTCGACCTGCCCAACCGGCAGGGAGAGATCGGCTACGTCGTCTCGCCTGAGGCGCGCGGGCGCGGGGCCGCCTCCGCCGCAGTCGAGATCCTCACACGCTGGGGCTTCGACGAGCTCGGCCTGCTGCGGCTCGAGCTCCGCATCGACACCGACAACCCCGCCTCGGCGCGGGTTGCCGAGCGCGCGGGCTATCGCCTGGACGGCGTGCTGCGCTCCCTGGCGTTCAAGGACGGGCGGCGCACCGACACAGCCGTCTGGTCGCGACTTGCGAGCGACTAGGCTGCCGTTGTGAGCACGGCCGATCGCCGTCTGCTCGCCCGGGAGACCGCGCTTTCCGCCGCCCTTGCGACGTCGCTCGCGGCGCTGCTCCTGTGGGCGACGCCGCCCGGAGTGGACTGGGCCGCTCACGCCTACCAGCGCACGTTCCTGATCGAGCACGGCTTCGCGATCTGGAACAACTTCTGGTACGCGGGGCGTTACTCGTTCGTCACCTACAGCCTGATCTACTACCCGCTCGCCGCGCTGCTCGGCATCCGCGTACTCGCGCTCGCGTCGATCGGCACCGCGGCAGCTGCGTTCACGCTCGTCGTGTTCCGCGAGTGGGGATGGCGCGCGCGATTCTCGAGCCGCACGTTCGCGGTGCTGTGGGTCGGCATCATCGGCTCTGCCGCATTCCCGTTCGCGCTCGCGATGTCGCTGGCACTGCTCTCGATCTGGGCCCTGCAGGCGGGACGGCGCGGTCGCTTTGCGATCGGCGCGGTCCTCACGCTGGCAGCCAGCCCGCTCGCATTCCTCCTGCTGGCGATCGCGGGCGTCGGCGCGCTCGTTTCGCGGCGGAGCCTGCGCGACGTCTGGCTCCCGATCGCGGCGGTCGCCGGCGCGGGTGCGGTCGAGCTGGTGATCTACCGCCTCTTCGGCGACTCGGGTCACTTCCCGTTCCCCTTGCTGGAGCTGCTGCCCGCCCTCGGGTTCGTGGGCGTGGGGCTGATCGCGACGAGCGGCGTGCCCTCGGCCCGTGTGCTACGCGGGTTCTTCTGGACGTATCTCGTGGTCGTCCTGGGGGCGTACATCGTCCCATCAGGCCTGGGCTCGAACATC
>DASZBP010000364.1:0-1971 GCA_035943915.1 Gaiellaceae bacterium
CTTCCCGATCGTCGCGCTGCTCGGCGTGTCCGGGATCGTCGTCGGGATCCTCAACAGCTACGACCACTTCACCGTGCCCGCGATCTCGCCGGTGTTCTGGAACATCGCGATCATCATCGGCCTCGCGATCGGCGTGCCGCACGCGCACAGTGCGAACGGGAAGCTCTATGTCTACGCGTTCGCCATTCTCATCGCGACCTTCATCCAGGTGCTGCTGCCGATGCCGTGGCTGCGCGGACTCGACCGCGGGGAAGAGCGGCTGCGTGTCGTGATCGACTGGCACGACCCCGCGGTGCGGCGCGTGTTCAAGCTGATGGTCCCCGTCACGCTCGGGCTCGGGCTGATCAACGTCAACGCGGTCATCGACACGTACTTCGCGAGTCGGTTCGTCGATCCCAACATCGCGCCGGCTGCGATCCAGAAGGCGTTCCTCGTCTACATGCTCCCGCAGGGGATGTTCTCGGTCGCGATCGCGACGGTGCTCTTCCCGACACTGTCGCGTCTTGCGTCGCGTGGCGACATGCGCGGCGTGGCCGATACCGTGTCGAACGGCCTGCGCCAGATCGCGTTCCTGCTCGCGCCCACCGCTGTGGTGAGCGCGGTGCTTGCCGAGCCGATCATCCGGCTGCTCTACCAGCGCGGCCACTGGCATCCGAGCCAGACGCCCGTCGTTGCCGGCGCGCTCGCCGCCTTCAGCGCGGGGCTCGTGTTCAACGGAGCGATGCTGATGCTGAACCGCGCCTTCTTCAGCCTGCAGTCGAACTGGGTGCCGACGATCGTGGCGCTCGGCAATCTCGCGCTGAACGCGGTGCTCGACGCGATCTTCTACCGCTTCGGCACGTGGGGCATCCCGCTCGGCACGGCGGTGTGCAACGTCGTCAGCACCGTGCTCCTGCTCTACCTGCTCCGCGCGCGGCTCGGCCGGCTCGACGGCTCGCGGATCGCGTCGGCGGTGATCCGGATCGCGATCGCGTCCGCCGCGGTCGCGGCGGTCGCCTGGTTCGTGTGGCATCCGCTCGACCGGCAGTTCGGGCGGTCGTTCGCGGGCCAGTGCGCATCGCTCCTGCCCGCGCTGATCGCCGCGGCGGTGACGTACTTCGGCGTGTGCGCGGCGCTCAGGGTGCGCGAGATGCGGGCGCTACTCTCCCTGCGGGGGCGCCTGCGCGGCGCCTGACCCGCATGGACCAGACCCACATCCGCAACTTCTCGATCATCGCCCACATCGACCACGGCAAGTCGACGCTCGCCGACCGCATTCTCGAGCTCACGCACGCCGTGTCGAAGCGCGACATGCGCGCGCAGGTGCTCGACTCGATGGACCTCGAACGCGAGCGCGGCATCACGATCAAGGCGCAGGCCGTGCGCGTGGAGTGGAAGGGCCACCAGCTCAACTTGATCGACACGCCTGGTCACGTCGACTTCACCTACGAGGTGTCGCGCTCCTTGCAGGCGTGCGAAGGCGCGCTGCTCGTGGTCGACGCTGCTCAGGGGATCGAGGCGCAGACGCTCGCCAATGCCTACCTCGCGATCGAGAACAACCTCGAGATCGTCCCGATCGTCAACAAGATCGACCTGCCTGCGGCCGACCCGGAGGGTGCTTCGGCACAGATCGGCGACCTGATCGGCGAAGCGCCGGAGAACGTGCTGCGCATCTCCGCGAAGACGGGCGTCAACGTGGAGGACGTCCTCGACGCGATCGTCGAGCGCATCCCCGCGCCAACCGGCGACCTCGCGGCGCCCGCGCGCGCGCTCATCTTCGACTCGTCGTACGACCAGTACCGCGGCGTCGTCGCGTTCGTCCGCGTTGTCGACGGCGTGCTGCGCACGCGTGAGCAGTTGAAGGCGATGGCGCTCGGCACGCGCTTCGAGGCGCAGGAGATCGGCTTCATGTCGCCGACGATGCGGCCGGTCGACTCGCTCGGCCCGGGCGAGGTGGGTTACGTGATCACCGGGCTGAAGGACGTCAGTGAG
>DASZBP010000365.1:0-14430 GCA_035943915.1 Gaiellaceae bacterium
AGTAGATGGGGAGCGTCCCGAGCGAGTGGTGCGCGGCAACCGTGATCGCGACCGACGAGTCGATGCGCGTGAGCTCCTCGACCGCGATCGCGTACGACACCGTGTCTGCGCCCGCGCCACCGTACTCCTCGGGGATCGTCATCCCCATCAATCCGAGCTCGGCCATCTCCTCGACCAGCTCGTACGGGAAGCGCTTCTCGCGGTCGAGCTCCTCGGCGACCGGCGCGACCTTCTCCAGCGCGAACTGCCGGACGGTGTCGCGGAGAAGTAGGTGCTCCTCGTCGAGGTCGAAGTTCATGAGGCGAAGCGCTGTGCAAGCTCGACGATCAGCCGCACGCCGTAACCCGTGCCGCCCTGGTCGAGCGCGTAGTCCGGGCGGCGACGCTGGATGAATGCCGGCCCGGCGATGTCGACGTGCGCCCACGGCCCCTCGCCCGCGAACTCGCGCAGGAACTCTGCCGCGAGCACGGCGCCTGCCATGCGCAGCTCCGACGCGTTCTTCATGTCGGCGAAGTCGGAGTCGACGAGGCGGCGATAGCGCGGGTGCAGCGGGAACCGCCAGGCGAGATCGCCGCTCGTCTGCGACGCGGCATCGATCTCGGCCGCGAACGCGTCGTCGTTGCAGAACCAGCCCGCGTACAGATCGCCGAGCGCGATGTTCATCGCGCCCGTCAGCGTGGCGAAGTCGATGATGTGCGTCGCCCCGTTCTCGCGCGCAAAGTGCAGCGCGTCGGCGAGCACGAGGCGGCCTTCGGCGTCGGTGTTGACGATCTCGATCGTCTTGCCGTTCGCAGCGCGGAGGATGTCGCCAGGCTTGTACGCGTCGCCGCCCTGCATGTTCTCGGTGGACGCGACGACGGTGAGCACACGAACGGGCAGCTGGAGCGCCGCGATCGCAGCGGTGGCCTCGATCACGGCCGCGCCTCCGCACATGTCGCCCTTCATGTCCTGCATGCGGAGCGCTGGCTTGAGCGAGATGCCGCCCGAGTCGAACGTGATCGCCTTGCCGACCAGTCCGAGCGCGGCGTCGCCGGCGCCGGGTGGGTCATAGCGCATGACGATCAGCTGCGGGTCCTGCGCGCTCGACGCCGCGACTGCCGCGAATGCGCCCATGCCCTGCGACTCGATCCAGTCGCGGCCGAACGACTCGACGGTCAGCGCGCCCCCCGCGTGGCTCTTCGCGTGCTCGGCGAGGGCGACGGGGGTGAGGTCGTTCGGCGGCCGGTTGGCGAGGTCGCGCGCACCGTCGATGTGACGTGCGACTGCTGCCTGGCGCTCGGCGAGCTCGGCGTGCTCGGTGTCGAGCGCGAGGTCGACCGGCGGCCCGCTGCCGTAGCTCTGCTTGAAGAGGCCGGGGTCGTATGCGCCGTACGCGGTGCCTTCGACGATCGCGCGCACCTCGTCCCCGTTCGCCGCGCTCCACGCGATCGTGCCGCCCTTCCCGCGGAGCGAGCGCGCCGCGGCCGCTGCTGCCGTGCGCAGGCCGTCGCTCGTCGAGTCGGCGCCGACGCGCAACTCGTCACCGTCACGGACGACCTCGCCCGGCGAGAGCGACTCGTCGAGGCGGGCGCGAACGTCGGACGGCTGGCTCGGCCTGATATCGACGCGCATACCGGTGGGCGATGCTACAGAGGAAGCGTCCGGCCCGCGCCGAACACGCGCGCACCATGACTACTTCTGCGTTCCCTCCGCTCAACCTCTCGGACGAGATCGACGAGATCGTCGCCGAGCGCCGCGCCCTGCGCGACGCCGGTGCCTCCGAGGCGAAGCTCGAGGAGAATCGCAAGCGGCTGATGGCGGCGCAGTCCCGCCTCACGCAGCTCCTCGTCGCGCGGCACCTCGACCACCGCAATTAGGTTCTATCCCGGTGCGGGCCGGGATCGACAAGCGCGCGATGCTGCTGCTTTCGAGCGGGCATCTCGCCACCGATTTCGCGAACGGCGCGCTGCCTGCGCTGCTCCCGTACTTCAAGGACCGTTTCGGCTTGTCGTACACGCTCGCCGCGCTGCTGATGCTGGCCTCGACCGCCTCGTCGTCCGTCATCCAGCCGCTGTTCGGGCTCTGGTCGGACCGGCACGGCGCGCTCTGGCTGCTGCCGACCGGCGTTCTCCTGGCGGGCGCCGGCATCGCTGCGGCGGCGGATGCGTCGTCGTACGGGCTCGTGTTCGTGCTCGTTGTCGTGTCGGGGCTCGGTGTCGCCGCGTATCACCCGGAGGGCTCGAAGTTCGCCGCATACGTGAGCGGCCGCCGCCGCGCGAGCGGCATGAGCGCGTTCTCGATCGGCGGCAACATCGGCTACGCACTCGGCCCGATCTGCGCAGGCGTCGTTGTGGCGGCCTGGGGCCTGCGCGGCGGCTGGCTGCTGGTCGTGCCGTGTGTGGTCGTCGCCGCCATGCTGGTCTGGCGGCACCGCTATCTCGCCTCCTTCGCGCCGGACCGTGAGCTCGCGCGGCGGTCGGCGGCCGGGGAGGACGACACCCGCGCGCTCTGGCTGCTGCTCGGCGTGATCGCATTCCGCAGCTGCGCGTGGTTCGGGCTGCTGACGTTCCTGCCGTTATGGGAGGTGTCGCTCGGCCACTCGAAGAGCTACGGAAACCACTTGCTCGCGCTGATGCTCGTCACCGGCGGGCTCGGGACGATCGCCGCCGGGCCCGCGGCCGACCGCTTCGGGCGCCGGTTCGTGCTGCTGGTCAGCCTCGTCGTGACGCCGGTCCTGATCGCGGCGTTCATCGTCTTCGGCGGGGTCGCGGGCGCGGTGTGCCTGGCGCTCGTCGGGCCGTGCGTCATCGGCACGTTCGGCGTGACCGCGGTCATGAGCCAGGAGTACCTGCCGACCCGGATCGGCATGGCGAGCGGGCTGTCGCTCGGCATGAGCATCGGTCTCGGCGGCATCGCGGCGGTCGCGCTCGGCGCGGTCGCGGACGCGGTCGACCTGCGCACGGCGATGTGGGTGGCCGCGGCGGCCCCGGTCGTCGCGATCGCGCTTGCGGTTCGCCTGCCATCCGTGTCACGGAGTTCGGTACGGTTGATTGACCCCTCAGTCAACGTGACCTAAGGAGATCCCCACCCATGGCCGCCGCAGATTTCTTCAACTCGCTCGAATCCCGCGCCGACGCGTCGAAGGTCGCGGGCATGAACAACTCGTACCTCTTCGACATCGAGGGCGAGGGCCAGTGGCTGGTCAAGGTCGCCGACGGCGCCGTGCACGTGACGGAGGGCACCGGCGATGCCGATGCGACGATCACGACGACCGGTGAGACGTTCGAGAAGATCGTCAGCGGCGAGCAGAACCCGACGACCGCGTACATGACGGGCAAGCTGAAGATCAAGGGCGACATGGGCGCGGCCATGAAGCTCCAGAAGCTGTTCTAGCGCCGAGCGCTCGCGATCAGCCGGTCGACGCGCGCCCAGATCGCGCGCTGCGCAGCTGCGTCCGTGCGGTAGACCGAGTCGTGCGTCGCACTGAAGCCTGCCCCTGAGTGGATGACGGCGACGTGCGCGGTGCGTCCGGCGGCGTGCAGCCGCTCGACGAGCTCCTTCACGCCGGCTGTCCCGACGACGGTGTCGCGGTCGCCGGAGAAGAGGTCGATCTTCGTCGTCGCCGGGATCTGCGACAGGTCGGTCGGCAGCTCGAACGTGCGGTTCCAGAGGCCGGGGAAGAGCGCGACGATCAGCTTTGGATGCAGATCGGACGCCGCCTCGACGGCGAGCCGTGCGCCGCGCGAGTGGCCGACGATCACGAGCGGCACCTTCGGATCGCCGAGCCGGTCGAGCGCCTGGAACGACGACACGGCGATCGTGATCCGCGCCGAGGGGTCGGCGGCCGGCTGCTCGTAGCGCGGGAAGATCACCGCGTCGCCCTGCTCGGCCAGGTGCTTCTGCCACTGCACGAGCTGCTCGCCCGTGTGCTGCGTCAGTCCGTGGACGAGGATGACGACCGCCTTCGGCTTCCCGGGCGGCCGGACGAGCCAGTACTGCAGCTTGCCCTGGAGGTACGGGCCTTCGACCTTCGGCCGCCAGGTGCTGCCGCAGCCTGCGAGCAGCAGCACGGCGACCAGGATCGAGATGCGCGCGGCTACGGCCTGACGGCTTTCGCGAGCAGCTTGTCGATCGGCGCCCAGACGTTGCGCCGAACTGCGGCGTCGGTGCGGTAGACGGAGTCGTGGGTCGCGCGGAAACCGGCAGTCGATCGGATCACCGACACGTGCACGTGCGACGACGGGAACCGGGCCTCTGCGAGCCGTCGCTGCATCTCCTGCACCCCGGACTCCGTGACGATGTGGTCCTGGTCGCCCCACAACAGATAGATCTGCGTCGCGTGCGAGATGCGGTGGAGATCGCTCGGCTCCTCGAAGAACTGGTTCAGCCCGCCGGGGAACACGGAGATGACCTCCGTCGTCGGCACCAAGTAGCCCGACGTCTCGACCGCGATCCGCGCCCCGCGCGAGTGGCCGAGGATGATCAGCGGCACCTTGGGATCGCCGAGCCGGTCGATCGCCTGGTACGCCGACACGACGATGTTCGAGCGCGCATCGGGGTCGGGCGACGGCTGCTCCTCGCGCGGGAAGATGACGGCGTAGCCCTCCGTTGCGAGATGCTTCTGCCATTGCACGAGCTGTTCGCCGGTGTAGTGCGAAAGCCCGTGAAGGAACACGACCATCGCGCGCGGCTTGCCCTGGGGCCGGACCAGCCAGTACTGCAGCTTCCCCTGCAGGTACGGGCCTTCGACCTTCGCGTGCCACGCGCCGCCGCCGCCGCAGCCGGCGAGCAGCAACGCGGCCGCGACGCTAATCGTCCAGCTCGACGAGAACCGCGCCGCCCGCGACACGATCACCTTCCTGCACGTGCACGCTGCGCACGGTTGCGTCGTACGGCGAGACGAGCGGCGTCTCCATCTTCATCGCCTCGAGGACAACCAGAGGCTCGCGCGCCTTCACCTGCGCGCCCGGTGTCGCCATCACCTTGATGACGGTGCCCGGCATCGGCGCGGTCAACGTGCTGGACTGCTCTCCGGCCGCATGCTCGCCGGCCGCGTCGTCGACGTCCGGCGGTGCGGCCAGCGGCGGGCTCGGCAGGTTGAGGCGGAACGGCTCGCGCCACACGCGCGGCGGCAGCGGCGACGGCGCCGACAGCGGCGGGTGCTCCGTGAGAAACGCAGTGGTCGTCTCGCCCGCCCGTAGCGCGGGGTGCGCGACGAGCCAGCGCAGGAACGGCAGGTTGGTCGTGACGCCGCCGACCTCGGTCTCCGCCAGCGCCGCAGCGAGCTTTTCGAGTGCCTCGTCGCGCGTGCCTCCGTGTGCGATCAGCTTCGCGATCATCGGGTCGTAACCGGTGCCGACTTCGTCCCCTTCGGCGACTCCGGACTCGACGCGGATGCCGTCGGGCAGCCGCAGCCGCGAGATCTGCCCGGCTTGGGGCAGGAACGTGCGCGGATCCTCGGCGTAGAGGCGGACCTCGACCGCGTGGCCGAGCAGAGGCGTCGGGCCGAGGTCGAGCGTCGCGCCGTCGGCGATCCTCAGCTGCCACTGCACGAGGTCGACGCCAGTCACTGCCTCCGTCACCGGATGCTCGACCTGGATGCGCGCATTCAGCTCGAGGAAGAAGAACTCGCGGCCGCTGAGGACGAACTCCGCGGTGCCGGCGCCCGTGTACCCGATTGCGCGCGCGAAGCGAACTGCCGCGTCGCTCATCTGTGCGCGCAGGTCCGGATCGAGCGCGGGGGAGGGCGACTCCTCGAGCACCTTCTGGTGGCGGCGCTGAACCGAGCACTCGCGCTCCCCGAGCGCGAGCACCGTGCCGTGGGTGTCGGCGAGAAGCTGGATCTCGACATGCCGCGGGCGCTCGACGTAGCGCTCCATGTACACGCGGTCGTCGCCGAACGCCGACTGCGCCTCGCGCTTCGCCGCCGCGATCGCCTCGTCCAGCTCGTCCGGCGAGCGCACGACGCGCATGCCGCGGCCGCCGCCTCCCGCGGCGGCCTTGACGAGCAGCGGGAAGCCCGCGCCCACGCCGTCCGGCACGACCGGCACGCCCGCCTCGCGCGCGATCCGCTTCGCTGCGAGCTTGTCGCCGCCGGCGCGCAGCGCGTCCGGTGTCGGCCCGACCCACGTCAGACCCGCGGCGATGACCGCGTCGGCGAAGTCGCCGCTCTCCGCCAGGAAGCCGTAGCCGGGATGGATGGCGTCGGCTCCGGTCTCGCGCGCGGCGCGAACGTGTTCCGCCGCGTCGAGGTACGAGGAGATCTGGAGGGTCTCGTCGGCCTCGCGCGCGTGCAGCGCGCGCTGGTCGTCGGGCGCGACGACTGCGACCGTCGCGACGCCGAGGGCGCGGGCCGCGCGGAACACGCGGAGCGCGATCTCGCCCCGGTTGGCAACGAGGAGCTTGTTCATCCATCCACAAGTAAACCGTTGATCGGGCCGAAGAACGCGCGCGAGCGTCGCGACACGTTCGGCAGCAGCGCCAGCCGGTGATGGCCGCTCCTCGCTGCGTCGCGCAGCGCAGCGAAGTCGACGTCCTCACGGTCGGCATGCTCGCGCCAGAGCCGTAGCCGGGTCTCGCGTGCGATGTCCTCGTCGCACATCACGATGCACGCCTCGGTGTCGTTGAACATCGAATGCTCGTTGAGGTTCGCCGAGCCGATGCACAGCCAGCGGTCGTCGACGATGCCGATCTTCGCGTGCACGTACACCTGCTGCACGCGTCCGGGCTGGAAGAGCGTGCACGCGAGCAGGCGGTCGTCGCGGTCGGCGTCGACGAGCGTGCCGAGCTGTCCTCGCGTGTCGTCCTGTCCGTTGTTCGGGTGGGCGGGTAGCAGGACGACGAGCCGGAACTCGTCACTCGGCGGATTGCGCAGCTTGCCCCGCAGGATCTCCACGATCTCCGGCGACCAGAGGAACTGGCTCTCGAGATGGATCAGCTTCTCCGCGCTGCGGAGTGCGCGCACGTACGCCTCGAAGATCCGGAAGTCACCGCGCGGCACCGAGTCGTAGATGCTGTTCGGGATCGTGCGGACGAACTGCGCTGTCGTCGATCCGGCCGACGCGCATTCCGCGACCGGCAGCTGCTCGCCTGTGACCTCGTGCCAGCGCATGGCGATGTGCGACGCGACGTCGGCGACGAGTGGCCCTTCGATTCGCGTCGCTGCGTCGTGCCAGCCGATCGAGCCACGCGCGGGGTGCGCGCTCGAGTCGAGCCGGTCGCCCGCGAGCAGCGTCAGGTCGATCCCGCCGACGTACGCGATGCGCCCGTCGATGACGGCGAGCTTCTCGTGATGGCAGTGCATCGGCCGCTCGCGTGAGTCGAGTGCCATGTGGATCTGCGTGCCCTTCACGAGCCGGTCGCGCGACTCTGCGACTTGCTTCCGCGACGGCGTGAAGAGCGGGAGCGGCGCGCCCGCCCAGGCGATGACGCGAACCTCGGCGCGTTTGGCGACATCGGCGAGCAGCTCACGCAGTGTCCCTCCGCCGCGCGACAGCCGGAACTCGGGGGTGAACGCCCAGCCCGCGAGCCACACCGACTCCTTCGCCTCGGCGATCTCCCGCTCGAGGCGCGGCAGCGCGTCCTCGCCGTCGATCAGCACCTCGATCGCGTTGCCGTCGCGCGGCGGCGGGTCGCCTGCGCACCAGAGGCCGTCGGCCGGCGGGTCGAACGCGTGGGCCCAGCCGTGGCTGGTCAGTCGGCGCCGGTGGTGCGCAACGACTGCGCGCTCGATACCCGAGCCGATCGCATCATCGAGACGGTCGATCTTCGCCATAGGCCGGCAAGCGTAAGTGCGCACACCCCGGCGAGGAGGAGGTAAGGCACCGCGTTCGAGGTGAGGTGCGCCAGCGCGCCCCCTCCCGCGGCGCCGAGCGCCTGTCCCGGAGCCCACGCCATGTTCACGAGCGCGACGGAATAGCCGAAGCCCACGCCCGCGGCGTCGCCGCCGTGCATGAGGACGGTCATGCCCGGGGTGAAGAACATCCCGAAGGCGACGCAGGCGATGATGACGAGCACCACGACCACTGCGGTCGTGTGCGCTGGGATTGCAAGCAGGAGGGAGACGAGCAGCGCCCCGACCAGGCTCACGCGGAGCGGCAGCAGGGCCCCGTGACGGTCCGCGATCCGGCCGATCACGAGGTTGATCCCGGTCTCGCCGGCGGCTCCCGCCAGGAAGGTCGCGCCGATCGCAACCGTCCCGACGCCGATCGCCGAGAGCCACAGCGGCGCGAGCACGCCGAGCGTGCCGAAGCAGAGGGCCGCGAGCGTGACGAACCAGCAGCCGAGCAGCACGCCGCGCGTCCGCATCGCGCGGAGGAGGACCGACGCCGGCTGCCCGGCCTCCGGCCGCTCGGCGTGCGACAGCAGAGCCCACAGCGCGAGCCCGAGCGAGCCGATCCCGACCACGACGAACGTGGCGCGGACGCCCGCCTGCGACGCGATCGCACCGAGCACGGGGCCGAACAACGCGCCCGCCGAGGCGGCGGCGAATGCGTTGCCGATCGTCTGCCCTCGCCTCGACACGGGCGTCGCCGCGACGAGCCAGGTCAGCGCGCCCGTCCAGGTGAATGCGCTGGCGAAGCCCTGCGCGAACCGGGCGACGTCGAGCTCCCAGGGGGTCGTCGCGATCCCGAAGAGAACGGTGCAGCACGCGACGACGGTCAGCCCCGCGATCACGGTCGGCTTCGCGCCGAGCCGCGTGGCGACCGAGCCGCTCGGGATCGCGCTGATCAGGCAGCCGGCGGGGTAGGAAGCCGCGAGGACGCCGGCGCCGGCCTTGCCGAGGCCGAGCGAACGGGCGTAGTGCGGGAGCAGCGGCGTCAGCGCTGTGAAGAACAGCGTGTCGAAGAAGACGATCGCGCTCGTGAGGAACAGCAGCCGCCGCACGGCATCCACGCTACTCTCCCGAACTCTCCATGCGGGTCTGGGTGGCTGCATTTCTGACCGCTCTCGCCGTGCCGGGAGTCGCGAGCGCAGGGACAGTGTTCGTGCTCGACGGCGGCGGGTGGGGTCATGGCGTCGGCATGAGTCAGTGGGGTGCCGAGGGCTACGCCGTGCACGGATTCGACTACCGCCGGATCCTGGCGCACTACTACCCGCACACATCCCTCCAGGTGCATCGCGCGACACAGGTGCGCGTGCTGCTCCGTGAGAATCAGAGTCGCGTCCGCATCACGTCGAGCGCGCCGTACGTCGTGGTCGACGCGAAGGGTCGCAAGCGGCACCTGAAGTCCGCGGTCGTGCTGACACCCGCGCTGATCGCGCACTGGCACGGCTTCACGCCGCCGCTGCGCTTCGTTGCCGGCATCCACCCGCTGACGATCGGCGGCGACGCCTATCGCGGCGACTTCGTGGTGAAGCGCAAGCCGGGCGGACTGATGGTCGTCAACTCGCTGCCGCTCGACCGTTACCTGCGCGGCGTCGTCCCCTGGGAGGTGCCCACCGGCTGGCAGACGGCGGCGTACGAGGCGCAGGCAGTTGCCGCGCGGACGTACACCCTCGCGACGCTGAAGCCCGGCAAGGACTTCGACCTCTACTCCGACGACCGCTCGCAGATGTACGGCGGCATCCGGGCGGAGCGGCCGGAGACGAGCCTCGCACTCGGCGCGACCGCGGGCCAGGTGCTCACCTACGGCGGGCACGTCATTGTCGCCTACTACTCGTCGGACTCCGGCGGACGAACCGCTGCCGTGCAGGACGCATTCGCCGGCTACGCACCCGAGCCGTATCTCGTGTCGGTGCGGGACCCGTACGACACGCTCTCGCCGCATCGCGTCTGGCCGACGGAGGCCCTGTCGGGGACCTACTTCGCGCAGAAGCTCGGGCTGCCGGGCGTGCGCGATGCGGTGACGGAATTCAACGGCTCGGGCCGCGTCGCAGACGTGCGCTTCCAGACGACGCGCGGCTGGCGCACGTTCACCGGCGACGACCTGCGCAAGAAGCTGAGCCTGCGGTCGACCTACTTCCGTATCGGCGCGCTCACGCTGAACGACCCGTCGCGCCGCGCGCTCCTCGACTCGGCGAAGGTACGCGTGACGGGAGCCATCCGCGTCCTGGCGCACGTGCAGCTCCAGCGTGAGTCGCGCGACGGCGCGTGGCGCACGATCGCGTACGTCCATCCGCAGAACGGGAAGTTCGTCGTAACGCTGCGCGTGAACGGCCCGCTGAAGCTGCGCCTCGTCGCCGAGGGCGTCGCGACCGCGCCGATCGCGTATCGCGTCCTAAAGCGGTCGTAGAACCGAGACGTAGTACGTGAGCTCGCCGACCTTTGTCTCGGCGGCCTTGTACGCGGCTGCGATGCGCTCGCCGCTCTTGCAGACGAGCGTGACCTGGCCGACCTGTCCACGTTCCTCGAGCATCTGCGCGTAGCGCTCCGGCGCATCGGGCTCCTGCACGATCTCCGGGACGCGCATGCGGGCGAGCTCGTCGCGCGTGTAACCGAGGAGATTGCAGGCGCCGTCGCTCGCGGTGAGGAACTGCATCGTGTCGTCGGCGACGAGCACGACGTAGCCCGCACGCTCGAGCGCCTCGCCGATCAGCGCCGAGCGAACGAAGTCCTCGGGCGTCAGGTCCAACTTGAGCCCCTCTTCTCGAGGAAGGCGCGCAGCCCCTCTTGACCCTCGTCGCTCGTGCGATGCGCGGCGATGCGCTCGGCGGTCTGCTGCGCGGTCTGCGGCGCGCGCGCCAGCTCCTTCGCCGCGCGGGCGGCACCCGGGCCGGCGCTCAGCACCTCGCCGACGGCATGCTCGACGGCGGCGTCGAGGTCGTCTGCGACCTCGCTGATCAGGCCCAGCCGGAGCGCGGTTGCTGCGTCGAACCGCTCGCCGGTGACGAACCAGCGGCGCGCGGCGCCGGAGCCGATCTTGGCAAGGGCGAAGGGTGAGATCACGGCAGGCACGATTCCGAGCTTCACCTCGCTGAACGCGAACACGGCGTCCGGGGATGCGATCGCGATGTCCGAGCAGGCGACGAGCCCGCAGCCGCCGCCGAGCGCGTGGCCCTGGACACGGGCGATGACCGGGGCCGGGCAGCTGTCGATTGCATCGAGCATCGCGCGCAGCCGCAGCGCGTCCGCGACGTTCTCTTCGTAGCTCAGGTCGACCGACGATCGCATCCACTCGACGTCCGCGCCGGCGGAGAACGACCGGCCCTCGCCGGACAAGATCACCGCGCGCGCGTCGCCGACATCGGCAAACGCGTCGGTGAGCTCCGCAATCAGCGCGGCGTCGAAGGCGTTGCGACGCTCGCGGCGCGCCATCGTCACGCGGAGCAGCGCGCCGTCCCGTTCGATCCGCAGGTTCATGCGAATGCGAGGCCGAGGCGGTCGAGCTCGTCGGAGACCGAGACGGTCGCCTCGAGGTCGAACATCTCGACGATATCGGGGTCCTTGCCGATCAGCTCGCGTGCGCGCGACGGGAGTTCCTGCTCGGCTGCCTCGGCGTTGGCGAAGAGGTAGATCGCGCCCCAGCGCTCCGTGTTCTCGTCGGCGATCCACGCCTTGAAGAGGACGCCCGGCACGTCCGAGAACGCCTCGGCCGCCTCCGTGGCGACGTACTCGCGCAGCTCGGTGATGGTCGTGTCGGAGTCGGCGAGACTCCAGAGGACGAAGCGGACGATCACGGCTACATCCTGAAGATGCCGAAGGTCGTCTCGGGAATTGGCGCGTTGAGTGACGCGGCGATGCCGAGAGCGAGCACGCGTCGCGTGTCGAGCGGGTCGATGATGCCGTCGTCCCAGAGGCGCGCCGTGGAGTAGTAGGGATTGCCTTCAGCCTCGTACTTCGCGCGGATCTCGTCCGGGTCGGCATCGCCGACCATCGTGAGCACCGTCGCAGCCTGCTCGCCGCCCATCACCGAGATGCGTGCGTTCGGCCACATCCACAGCTGGCGCGGTGAGTACGCGCGCCCGCACATGCCGTAGTTGCCGGCGCCGAACGAGCCGCCGATGACGACCGTGAACTTCGGCACGTCGGCGCACGCGACCGCGGTGACGAGCTTCGCGCCGTCGCGTGCGATCCCACCGGCCTCGTACTCCTTGCCGACCATGAAGCCGGTGATGTTCTGCAGGAAGACCAGCGGAACCTTGCGCTTGCACGCGAGCTCGATGAAGTGCGCGCCCTTCTGTGCCGACTCGGCGAACAGCACGCCGTTGTTCGCGAGGATCCCGACGGGGAAGCCTTCGATATGCGCCCAGCCGCAGACGAGTGTCTCGCCGTAGAGAGCCTTGAACTCGTCGAACCGCGAGCCGTCGACGACGCGTGCAATCACCTCGCGCGAGTCCAGTTGCGTGCGGTGGTCATCGGGGATGAGGCCGTAGAGGTCCGACGCATCGAGCGCCGGGGCCTCGGGAGTCGCGACGTCCCACGGGAGCGGCGGGCGCTTGCCCTGAGTGCCCGCGACGATGCGGCGCGCGATCGCGAGCGCGTGCTCGTCCGACGTCGCGTAGTGGTCGGCCACGCCGGACTGGCGCGTGTGCACATCGGCACCGCCGAGCTCCTCGGCGCTCACGTCCTGGCCCGTCGCCGCCTTCACGAGCGGAGGGCCGCCGATGAAGATCGTCCCGGTCCCGCGCACGATCACCGTCTCGTCGCTCATCGCCGGCACGTACGCGCCGCCGGCGGTGCACGAGCCCATGACGACGGCGATCTGCGGGATCCCCTTCGCAGACATCCGCGCCTGGTTGAAGAAGATGCGCCCGAAGTGCTCGCGGTCGGGGAAGACGTCGGCCTGTAGCGGCAGGAACGCGCCGCCGGAGTCGACGAGGTACAGGCACGGCAGGTGGTTCTGCTCGGCGACTTCCTGCGCGCGCAGGTGCTTCTTGACCGTCAGCGGGAAGTAGGAGCCGCCCTTGACCGTCGCGTCGTTGGCGACGATCACGCACTCGCGCCCCTCGACCGTGCCGATGCCGGTGACGACGCCCGCTGACGGCGCCTGGCCGTCGTAGACGTCCCACGCGGCGAGCGCGTTCAGCTCGAGGAACGCGGTGCCGGGATCGACGAGGCGGTCGATTCGCTCGCGCGCGAGGAGCTTTCCACGCGACCGATGACGCTCAACCGCCTTCTCGCCGCCACCGCCTGCGACGAGCGCCGTCCGCGCGCGTAGCTGCGAGACGAGCTCGGTCATCTGGGAGGCTCGGCGGTCGAAGTCGCCTCCGCGCTCGATCCTGCTCTGCAGCAAGGTCATGACGGCAGCCTAACGCCGCTGAGTGGCTGATCTTCGATCCAGATCGGACAACCGTCCTGGACGCGCATGACGTATGACTCCTGCGTGAAAGCCTGGAAGCTCTTCATCGCGCTCGATGCTGTCCTGCTGGCCGCGGTGGCGGTCGCGTTCGTGACGATGCATGGCAACGCGCGCACCGTGCGCACCGGCGTTGTCCTCGTCGACTCGAACCTCGGTCACGGGGACCGGACGGAGGGAACCGGCATCGTGCTCCGCGGCGGACGCGAGGTACTGACGAACAACCACGTAATCGAGGGCGCGCTATCCGTGCGCGTGACCATCCCGCGGACGGGCCGGACATACGACGCGAAGATCCTTGGCTACGACATCCGCGTCGACGCGGCGCTGCTCGAACTGGAGGGCGCGCATCGCCAGCGCACCGCCCCGACGGCGTTGCGCCCGCCGAGGGTGGGGCAGGAGGTCCTCGCCGTCGGCGGGTCGACTGGGAAGGTGAGCTACAGCGTCGGCCACATCATCGGCCTGCACCGGTCGGTCACCGCGAACAGCGAGACGGGCGACGTGGAGCGGCTCTCCGGGCTGCTCGAGTTCGACGCTGGTGTGCAGCCGGGCGACTCCGGCGGGCCGCTCCTCGACTTGCAGGGGAACGTGCTCGGCGTCGACACCGCGGGAGTGACGAAGACGAACTTCTATCAACCGCTGCGCCGCGATCACGAGTCGTACGCGATCCCGATCGGCGACGCGCTCGCGGTGGCGCGTGAGATCGAGCTCGGGCATGGGTCGGGGACGCTGCACGTCGGCGCAACTGCCTACCTCGGCATTGAGCTGGACCCACGCGCGACACGCGAAGGCGCGCTCGTCTCCGGCTCGATCCAGGGCTCGCCGGCGGCGCGGGTCGGTCTCGGCGAGGGCGCCCGAATCACGGCCGCCGACGGCCAGATCGTCGAGGCGCCGGAGCAGATCGTGTCGCTGCTGCTCGCGAAGCGGCCGGGGCAGAGCCTGGTGCTCGACTGGGCGGATGCAGCCGGGCGGCACACCGCGACGGTCAAGCTCGTGGCCGGCCCGGCGCTCTGACGCGGCGGTCTGGCACCCTGGTGGCATGACGCACGACGTGATCGTCGCGCTCGCCGCGCTCGGTGTCGCCGCGCAAGTCCTCGTTGTCGTGTCGCTGCTCCTCTGGCGCCGGATGCGACGGCTGCTCTGGGGCTACGAATTGTGGGCGGCATTCGTGGTCGCGTCGATTGCAACAGGCGGGAGCCTCTTTTTCTCCGAG
>DASZBP010000366.1:0-2318 GCA_035943915.1 Gaiellaceae bacterium
GCCAGCTCCGCCTGTGTGCGCAGTCCCTTGGCGCACATCTGGACGTGGATGTGCGCCGCTTCGCGCTGGCGCGCCTGCGCTATACCGTTCTGAATGGCTGCGTCCGCGTCAGTCCAGCGGCGCTCCCAGAGGGCGAGGTCCGCCAGGTAGGCCTCGTAGAGGCCGAACACATGGTCCTCGCGCAGGTTGGCATTCGCAGCCTCGAGGTGTGCCCGCGCGGCGTCGAACTCGCCGCGGCCGGTCTCAACGTCGGCGCGCATGGTGAGCAGCCAGTACCGGAAGCTGGAGGTGTTGCCGCGGAGCGCGGCGGCGCTGAGCCTATCGGCCTCGTCCCAGCTGCCGATCGCAAGCAGCGCCTCGATCTGGTTCGAAACGATCAGGGTGCTGCCGATCCCGTACCGCCGCATCGCCTCCAGCCCCGCCTGCCCTAGTCGCGACGACTCTCGGGGCCGTCCCAGCATGGTCAGCGCGTCGGTGAAGTTGACGTAGGCCCGTTCCAGGCCGATGAGATCGCCGATCTCCTCGGCGAGCTGAAGGGCCCGGCGAAAGTGGGCGATACCCTCAGAAGCGCGGCCGAGATGGGCGAGATCGCCGGCGAGCACCGTGAGCGCCCGGACCTCTGCCTCGCGGGCACCCACATGCCGGGCAAGAGCAAGGGCCTGTTCGGAAATCGGCAGCGACTCCGCATGGCGTCCGGCCACCATCAAGGCCCCTGCAAGTGACCCAAGCGCGTACGCCCGCTCCGGCGAGGGCGGCTCTGCCGGCGCAACCTCGACCGCGCGCTCGAACGCGGCGAGAGCGGCGTCGCTACTTTCAATCTGGAAGAGGTATTCACCGAGGTCCACCTGGAGGAGCGCCGCACGGTGCGGGTCCTCGTTGCCGACGAGCCCGATCGCGCGCCGGGCAAGCTCGACCGCGCGCGGGGCGGCGCCGACGTGGCTGGCGAGCCCGGCTGCCCAGGCGCAGAGCCCGGCGAGGTCCAGCCCTGTGAGCCCGGCCGCGTCGGGCACCTCGGGCCACAGCGCGAGGGCCCGCTCAAGGTGCGCGTGGGCCTCCGCGAGGCCGAAGACCGCCTCGGCCTGGCGTGCGGCTTCGGCCGAGGCTGCGAGCGCCTCGGCCGTGCGGCCCGCCGCCGCCCAGTGCGGCGCGAGTTCGGCCGCCCCCGCCGCCCCGCTGCGCGCGAGCTCCTCGGCGAGGCGCGCGTGCAGCTCCTCGCGCTCCCCCGGGAGGATGGTTGCGTAGATCGCCTCCGCCAGCAGCGCATGGCGGAACCGGAAGCTCCCCGTCTCCGGCTCAGCGGCCAGGACGCCGCCCTCCACGGCCGCGCGGAGAGAGTCGCGCAGGGCGCCGTCAGGCAGGTCCACGGCCGCGCGGAGCAGCGGGTACCCGACTTCGCGCCCGGCCGCCGCGGCCAGGCGCAGCACCGCCTGCGTCGGGTGATCGAGGCGGGCGACGCGCTGCAGCAGCAGGTCGCGCAGTGCCTCCGGCAGCTCAACGCCCTGCCCGGCCGACGCGGCGAGAAGCTCTTCGGCGAAGAAGGGGTTGCCCTCCGAGCGGGCGGCGATCGCCTCTGCCGTTGCCGCGGGCAGCGAGACGCCGACGCGGGCCGCGAGCAGCGCCGTTAGCTCGTCCCGGCCGAGCGGACCGAGTTCGAGCATGAGCGCCGAGCCGGAGCGCCGGACCCCCTCCGCCAGCCTCCGCATCCGCCCGGCGGACGCGGGATCGTCGGCGCGGCAGGTCGCGAGCAGCAGAACCGGCCGCTCGTGAAGGTTGTGCGCGAGGAAGACGGCCAGATCGAGCGTGGAGGTATCGGCCCAGTGCAGATCCTCCAGTACGAGCAGCACGGGTGCGGAGGCGGCACGCTCGGTGAGCAGCGCCAGCGTCTCCTCGAACACCCGCAGCTGGGAGCCAGCTGTCTGCCGACCGGCCCGCCAGGGTTTCCCCAGCGGACGCAACGCCTCGGCGAACGGCTGGTACGGCAGCTCCGTGCCGACCAGATCGATCGAGCGGCCAACGAGGACCTCGAACCCGGTACCGCGGGCACGTCCCGTGAGCTCGGAGGCGAGCCGGGTCTTGCCGATGCCCGCCTCTCCGGCGACCAGGACGGTCGCACCCGTCCCCGCCCGCGTGGCCTCGAGGGCGCGCTCAAGCTCCCTGAGCTCGCCTGTGCGCCCGACAAACACCTCGCTCCCGCGAGCCTTCATTCCGGAAGTATCGCGCAGCAAACCCATGGCTGGAAGGGCGCTCATAAGCATCCCGGCCACCGAAGATACGCACAGCGAGGACGAGAGATAAGGCTCTCCGCCCGATGCGCTCCC
>DASZBP010000367.1:0-1508 GCA_035943915.1 Gaiellaceae bacterium
GGAGCCAACCCATACGGCAATTACGCTACGGACGTGGCTCGCGTGTTGATTGTCGAGGACGACGCCGTCATTGCGGACGGTATGGCTCGGCATCTCTCCGCCGCCGGATTCGACCCGCTCGTCGTCGGCCGCGGCGAGCTCGGGCTCGCGCGCCTGCGCTTCGAGAACCCGGACGTGTGCGTGCTCGACCTGATGCTCCCCGAGCTCGACGGCTGGAAGCTGATCGAGACCGCGCGGGCAGAAGGTATCGGCACCCCAATCGTCGTCGTCTCCGCGCGCGGCACCGAGCACGACCGCGTGCACGCACTCGAGATCGGCGCGGACGACTACCTCGTGAAGCCGTTCTCGATGCGCGAGCTCGTTGCGCGCGTCGGAGCCGCTGCGCGCCGCGGCGTCCGTCCCGCGGAGGAGAAGCGCGGTGACGCAATCGAGATCGAGGAGCTGCGCATCGACCCGCGCGAGGTGCAGGCGTTCGTCGACGGCAAGAGCGCGGGGCTCACGCCGACCGAGTTCAAGCTCCTCTACACGCTCGCGCTCGACCGCGGCCGCGTCGTCACGCGCGACGAGCTGCTGCAGAAGGTGTGGGGGAGGCGCGAGACGCACCGCGACCGCACCGTCGACGTCTTCGTGCGCCGCCTGCGGCAGAAGGTCGACAAGCCGGCGTCGCGGCACAGCTTCATCCAGACGCGCTTCGGCGTTGGCTACAAGCTCGAAGCCGAAGCGAAGTAGCTAGACCGTCGCGGCCGCCGGTGGCGGCGGCACCTGGTGCCACAGCACGATCTTCCCGTGCTCGACGCGGAACACCGCTGCGGCCTTGTCGCTCGGCCCGTCGCAGACGTGGAACTTCCGCTCCTGCAGCCGGAACACGACGAGCAGCTCGCCTTTCGCCTGATCGGTGATGCCGATGATCGTGCCGCCGCACGGCAGCAGCGAGTTCCAGTGCGTCGCCTCGTCCTTCGTGTGGAGCAGCGTGACGTCCCCCTGGATCACCTGGGCGTCCTTCGCGAACAGCGCTCCGGCTGCCGCGTTGTCGTCGCGGTTCAACGCCGCGCTCCAGGCGCGGACGACCTGCTCCGGCGTCTGGGCCTTGTGGCCGCCGCACCCAGCCAGAGCGAAGACAGCGAGGAGCAAGGCGGCGAAGCGCACCGCTCTATAGTGACGCACCGTGGACTTCGCGTTGACAGCGGAGCAGCGCGAGATCCAGGCGCTCACGCGGGAGTTTGCGAAGGCCGAGATCGAGCCGAACGCAGCCGCCTGGGACCGTGAGCACGGATTCCCGCGCGAGCTGCTCGGAAAGCTCGGCGAGCTCGGGCTGATGGGCGTCTGCGTGCCGGAGGAGCACGGCGGGGCGGGGTCGGATTTCCTGTCGTACATCCTGGTGCTCGAGGAGCTCTCGCGCGCCGATGCCGGCGTGGGGGTGACGGTCGCCGTGCACACGTCGGCGTGCACGCTGCCGCTGCTGCAGTTCGGCACCGAGGCGCAGATCGCGCAGTACGTCCCCCCGCTCG
>DASZBP010000368.1:0-6142 GCA_035943915.1 Gaiellaceae bacterium
AGGGACGATCAGCCCGCTCGCGGTCTCCGTCTCGTCGAGAGGCTCGATGACGAGGTAGTCGTCGAGCGGGTCGAGCGTGATCGCGGTCTTCGGCTGCCCTTCGAGCATGCGTCCACGATACTCGCTGCATGCGCGTCGGCCGCCACGACGTCCCCGTCACGAACCCCGACAAGCCGTTCTTCCCGGCCCGGAGCCTCACCAAGGGCGATCTCGTCGCGTACTACGTGTCGGTCGCGGAGCTCGCCCTCCCCCATCTCCGCCGGCGGCCGTTCCACATGAAGCGGTTCCCGAACGGCGTGGACGCGGATTTCTTCCACCAGAAGCGCGTTCCGGCGAACCATCCCGACTACGTCGACGATGTGTTCGTGCAGTTCCCGTCGGGGCACTCGACGGTGTTCGCGATCGTCGACAACGCGGCGGCGCTCGCGTGGGTCGCGAATCTCGGCTGCATCGAGCTGCACACGTGGCACTCGCGCGTGCCGGAGATCGAGAAGCCGGACTACCTGCTGATCGACCTCGACCCGACGAGCGACGGGCAGTGGCCGTTCGTGCGCGACATCGCGCTTGTCGTGCGCGACGTGCTCGACGAGCTCGGCTTGCGCTCGTACCCGAAGACGTCGGGCGCGACGGGGCTGCACATCCTCGCTCCGATCAAGCCGGAGGTGCCGTTCCCCGATGTGCGCCGCTTCGCGAAGGCGGTTGCGGAGGAGGTCGAGCGGCGCGTCGGCGATCAGAGCATCGCGACGACGACCTGGCGTGTCGCAGATCGCGTCGGCGTGTTCGTCGACTTCGGCCAGAACGCGCGCGACCGCACGATCGCCTCGGCGTACTCCGTGCGTCCGACGCCGGACGCGCGCGTCTCTGCGCCGCTGCACTGGGACGAGGTCGCAGGTGTCGAGCCGGAGGCGTACACGCTCGAGACGATGCCGGCGCGCATCGCGAATGCGGGCGACCCGATGGCCGGCATGTGGCGCAACCCGCCGTCCCTCCGCTCGCGCTTCGCGAAGCTCGGGCTCGCATACGACTCGTAGTCGTCACGGTTGCGTGACGGTGGCTGCCACCGGACACCTACGGCGCGAACAGCGACTCGACCGTAGCCGCGTTCGGGTCGCGCGGCGGGCGCACCTCGCGCCCCGTGCAGTCCGCGGGCGACTTGTCGTCACGCCAGCGGATGAATTTCGTACCGTGCCGGAAACGGCTGCCCTGCACCTTGTCGTAGCGCACCTCGACGGCGAGCTCCGGCCGCACCGCGGTCTGCTCGAGCTCGCCGGTTCCCCACCGGTTCGGCTCCGCGAACTGCCGGTCGGCAGCGCCGCCCACCAGCGGCTCGAGCCGAGCCTCGAACTCCGCACGCTTCCCCGCCGCGATCGCGCACGTGCCGACGTAGTCCATGCGGCCGTCTTCGTCGTACAGCCCGAGCAGCAGCGTCGCAAGCTCGCCCTTCTTGTTGCGCCGGAAGCCGATGACCACGCAGTCCGCCGTGCGATGCTCCTTCACCTTGACGACCGCGTCGCGCGAGCCGGGCAGGTACGCCGAGCCGAGCTTCTTCGCGATCACGCCGTCGAGGCCGAGCGCCTCGAACTGGTCCATCCAGGCGCGCGCGGCTTCGAGAGACCGCGTCGCCGGCGAGAGCCGAAAGCCCTCGAGCGCCTCGACACGCGCGCGCCGCGACTCGAGCGGGAGCTGCCACACCGGCTCGCCGTCCCACACCAGCACGTCGAACACGACGTACTCCGCCGGGATCTCACCCGACAGCTTCCGGATCCGCGACTCCGCTGGATGAAGCCGCGTCTGCATCGCGTCGAAGTCCAGCGCCCCGTCGCGCGCGATGACGATCTCGCCGTCGAGCGCGGACCGCGGCGGAAGCAGCTCGCCGAGCGGCCGCAGCTCGGGGAAGTAGCGCAGGAGTGGACGGCCGTTCCGCGACCACAGCGCGAGCTCCGGCCCGATGTTCTCGAGCACGCCGCGGAAGCCGTCCCACTTCGGCTCGTACTGCCAGCCCTCTCCGTCCGGAAGCTCGCGCACGAGCTCCGCCTCCATCGGCGGGAACGGCAGCCCCTCCAGGTCCTCCGGCGTCATCGGAGGAGAGCCTAGAGCGTCAGCTAGCCGGGCCTTGCAGCCACGGCGTGAGGAACGTCTCGATCTCACCGCAGCCGCGCGGCCCTTCGAGGCGCGCCGTGATCTTGCTGTCCTCGATCACCGCAAGGGTCGGGATCACGTCGATCCCGAACTTCTCGACGAGGTCGGGGCGCTTCTCGCGCGCCACGAGGTAGTACTTGAACGTGTCGTGATTGCGCCGCCGCTGCAGCACCTGGGCGACGAACCCCTCCATCCTCCGGCACCGGCCCGAGGTGTTGGAGTGGAAGAAGACAAGTCCAGGCTTTTGCATTCGAAGGTGTCCTTACCCGCACAAGCTTCAGTGAAACCACGCGGCTACGCTTGAGCGATGAGACGCGTCGCGATCACCGGCATCGGCGCCGTCAGCCCGCTCGGCCTCGACGCGCCGAGCACCTGGCGCGCGGCGCTCGCCGGGGAGAGCGGCATCGGCTGGATCTCGACGTTCGACACCGACGGCCTGCCCGTGCGGGTGGCCGGCGAGGTGAAGGGCTTCGACCCGGCGCAGGTGGTCTCTGCGAAGGAGGCGCGGAAGCTCGAGCGGAACGTCCTGCTCGGAGTCGCAGCCGGGCGCGAAGCGCTCGACGACTCGGGGCTGAGCGGCTTCGACCCCGATCGCGTCGGCATCGTCTTCGGCTCGGCGATCGGCGGCGTCGCCGGGATCATCGAGCAGCACTCGACGCTGCTCGAGCGCGGGCCCGATCGCGTGTCGCCGAGCTTCCTGCCGAACGTGCTCGTCGACTCGATCTCGGGACAACTCGCAATCTCGCTCGGCATTCGCGGCCCGAACTACGCCGTTGTCTCCGCGTGCGCGACGGGATCGCATGCGATCGGTGAGGCCGCCGAGATGATCAAGCGCGGCAGCGCCGACGCCGTGCTCGCCGGCGGCACCGAGGCATGCATCGTCCCGCTGATCCTCGCCGGCTTCACCGCAATGCGCGGACTCGCGGTCGAGGACGAGAACCCGCCGCACGCCTCACGGCCGTTCGACGCGACGCGTGCCGGCTTCGTCATGTCGGAGGGCGCCGGCGCGCTGCTGCTCGAGGACCTGGAGTCCGCCGAGCGCCGTGGCGCCGACATCTACGCCGAGGTGCTCGGCTACGGCGCGTCGAACGACGCGCACCACATGGCGCAACCCGAGCCGGAGGCGACCGGCGTCGCGGCGATGATGCGCGGCGCGCTCGAGCGCGCGGGAGTCGAGCCGGCGCGCGTCGGGTACATCAACGCGCACGGCACCTCCACCCCGCTCGGCGACGCGGCGGAGACGAAGGCGATCAAAGACGTGTTCGGCGACCATGCATACGACCTCGCCGTCTCGTCGACGAAGTCGATGATGGGCCACACGTTCGGCGCGGCCGGCGCGATCGAGGGGATCCTGTGCGCGCTCGCGATCCGCGACGGCGTGATGCCGCCGACGATCAACTACCGCAATCCCGACCCGGACTGCGATCTCGACTACGTGCCGAACGAGGCGCGCGAGAAGCGGCTCGACGTCGCGCTGTCGAACGCCATGGGCCTCGGCGGCCACAACGGCTGCGTTCTCCTAGGCCGCGTCGAATAGCTCGGGGACGAGCTCGTCCACCGTCTGCACGACGACGTCGGCGAGCGCAAGCGCCTCCGCGTCGGGCGGGAAGTGCGCGTTCGGAACGGCGACGACCCACATCCCCGCGGCGTGCGCGGAGCGGATGCCGTTGTGCGAGTCCTCGACCGCTGCGCAGCTGCGCGGGTCGGCTCCCAGGCGCGACGCCGCCTCGAGGTAGACGTCGGGCGCCGGCTTCCCGCGCGCGACCTCCTGCGACGACACGGCGATCGGGATCAGCCCGGCGAGCCCGGAGACGCGCAGCACGACTTCGATCAGCTCCGGGTTCGACGACGACGCAATGGCGAGCGGCCAGCGCGCGCCGATGCGGCGTACTGCGTCGACCGCACCGGGAATCAGCGGAGGAGCTTGGCCGTACTGCGTGAGCATCCGCTCGACGACCGCGTCGTTGATCTGCTCCGGTGTGCCCGGCACGCCCAGCGTCGCCGACATGTACGCCGACCACTCGGGCGCGCTCATTCCCATCATGTCGCGCGTCGCCGTCTCGATGTACGTGCCACCCGTCTCGCGCGTGTAGCGCTCGCGTACGTCGTCCCACACCTGCTCGGAGTCCACGATGACGCCGTCCATGTCGAAGATGACGGCCTCGATCACAGCGCGTGGTACCCGCTGTGGAGGTACACGAGCGAGTCGGCCGCCGCTCCCTCTTCGATCGAGACGACCTCGCCGACGAACCACGTGTGGTCGCCGGTGGGCAGCGTCTCCACGGTGCGCGCGACCAGCCAGCCGGCTGCTCCGGCGAGCAGTCGCGGATCGTCTTCGCGCACGTCGATGCCGTCCCACAGCGCGATCGGCGGCACACTGCGGGCGAAGTGCTGTGCAAGGTGCTCCTGGCTCCCTGCGAGGATCGACACGGCCCACGCGTCGGCGTCCTTCAGGAGCTCGTGCAGCGACGCTTGCACCGCGATCGAGATGCCGACGAGCGGCGGGTCGAGCGAGAGCGATGCAAGCGACGAGACCGTGAGCCCATGACGACGGTCGCCGACCTCGGCAACGACGACGGAGACCCCCGCGGGCCAGCGGCGGAAGAGAGAGCGTTGCTCGGCGCCTTGCTGCTGCACGGCGCCGAGACTAGCTCCGCCGGTCTAGTTGGGCTTGCACTGGGCGTCACCCAGTGCGCGAAGCGCGTCGTTCGCCTGCAGATCGAGGTCGCGGTCGTACGCCCCGGGCGCCGTGCCCTGCCACATCACATCCGGAGTGACGCCCGGCCCTTCTGCGCTGGCGCGGTACTTGACGCCCTTGCCCGTCGGGTGCGCCCCGTGCGGATAGAAGCCGTAACAGAACGACCCTTTCCCGGTGTGTGTCAGGAAACTGTTGTCGCGCCTCCAACCCGTGCCGTATGCCGAGTCGTAGGTGTCGACGTAGATGTTCCGGCCGAACGTGTCGAGCGGGTTGCCCGTCGACGTGGAATGGAAGCCGAAAACCGGGAGGCCGTCGTAGGTGTACGTGCCGAACAGCTGGTCGAACTGGCGGTACGCCCAGTCGAGCGTGATGTCGAGCACCGGTAGGTCGCCCGTCCAGTGCGAGAGGCGAAGCTCCCGGACCGACTGCGTCGGCGTCGCGGCGACGCCGTAGTCCGGCAACTCCCGCTGCCACGACTGCAGTGCCCAGTACGAGCCGTCCGGCGCCTTGCACGCGGCGACGAACCAGGCAAGCGCAGGGCCGTCGTACGGCGCGCAGGACCTACCGAACGTCTTCCAGTAATCCGCGTGGTACTTCCCCCAGCCGCCCGCGTAGTCGAGCTTGAAGGCGACCTGCGGCCGCACGGTCGTAGGAGCGATCGCATTGACCGCGCCCCACGCGAGCACGTGCTTCACCTTGCCGCCGGACGTGTACGACATGAGCGCCTCGCCCTTTGCGTTCACGGCCAGAGTGATGCCGTGGGCGTTGCGATCGATGAGCTGTGACGCGCTCGCCGACTGGGCGAGCACGACCGCGACCGCGACTGCGGCCGCAAAGACAACCTTGCGCAAGTTTCGACCCCCCTGAAGACCCCGAAAACCGAACGCACGCAGTGTCCAGGCGGCTCCCGCGATCCGCATCACCCGTTGGGGCTAGGCTCCTCGGCCTGAGCAGGCGGGACCTGATCGAGATCGCGGTTGCAGCGGCCCTAGTCGTGGTCACCGGGGTGTGCCGGTACACCGGCGTGCCGCACGTCGCGACCTTCGTGATCGCCGCCGGCACGCTCGCGATCCTCGCCCGGCTCGTGGGCACCGCAACCGACCAGCTCGGCTCCCGTCTCGGCTCCGGAGCCGCGGGCGTCGTCCAGTCCGCGCTCGGCAACCTGCCGGAGCTCTTCATCGCGTTGTTCGCGCTGCACGCCGGGCTCGTCAACGTCGTCCAGGCCGCGCTCGTCGGCTCGATCCTCGCCAACAGCGTCCTCGTCCTGGGCCTGGCGTTCGTCGCGGGCGGCCTGAAGAACGGGAC
>DASZBP010000369.1:0-12400 GCA_035943915.1 Gaiellaceae bacterium
ACCTGGCTCGCACCCGTTCACGCTGCTCGACTACTTCCCCGACGACTTCGTGATCTTCGTCGACGAGTCGCACCAGACCGTCCCGCAGATCGGCGGCATGTACGAGGGCGACCGTTCGCGCAAGCAGACGCTGATCGACTACGGCTTCCGGCTCCCGTCTGCGCTCGACAACAGGCCGCTGCGCTTCGACGAGTTCCTCGAGAAGGTGCCGCAGATGGTGTTCGTGTCGGCGACGCCGGGTCCGTGGGAGCTGCGCCACTCGGCGCGCATCGCGGAGCAGCTGATCCGGCCGACGTACCTGATCGACCCGGAGGTCGAGCTTCGCCCGACGAAGAACCAGATCGACGATCTGCTCAACGAGATTCGCCGCCGTGAGGAGAAGGGCGAGCGCGTGCTGGTCACGACGCTCACTAAGAAGATGTCGGAGGACCTCACCGACTACCTGCTCGAGGCGGGGGTCAAGGCGCGCTATCTCCATTCGGAGATCGACACGCTGGAGCGGATCCAGATCATCCGCGAGCTGCGCCTCGGCGACTACGACGTGCTCGTCGGCGTGAACCTGCTCCGCGAGGGGCTCGACCTGCCGGAGGTGTCGCTCGTGGCAATCCTCGACGCCGACAAGGAAGGCTTCCTGCGCGGCAAGACGGCCCTGATCCAGACGATCGGCCGCGCCGCGCGCCACGTGAACGGCAAGGTGCTGATGTACGCGGACAAGATGACGGAGGCGATCAAGGGCGCGCTCGACGAGACGAATCGCAGGCGAACGACGCAGCTCGCGTACAACGAGGAGCACGGCACGACGCCGATCTCGATCGTGAAGGGCGTCTCCGACATCGCCGAGTTCCTCGCGCTCGAGCAGCCGCACGTGCCGAACTCGCGGCGCCGCCGAGGCGACAAGGTCGAGGGCATGTCGCGTGACGACCTCGAGAAGCTCGTCATCACGCTCGAGGAGGAGATGTTCCAGGCGGCCGAGGAGCTGCGGTTCGAGTACGCGGCGAAGCTGCGCGACGAGATCAAGGAGCTTCGCCGCGAGCTGAACGCCTTGGCGGAGGCGGCGGCGTGAACGTCGGCTTCGTCCTCGCGGTGATCTTCTCGGCGTTCATCACCGGCGGGCTGGCGCGCTTCGCGCTCCCCGGCCCCGACCCGATGCCGGCGTGGCTGACGATCGTCATCGGACTGATCGGTTCGCTCGTCGGCGCGATCGTCGGTGACACGCTGTCGAACGGGAACGGCTACGCGGTCTCGTTCGTGTCGTTCGGCGTCGCGATCGCACTCGTCGCTGCGTATCGCGTGTTCGTGCAGAAGCGGCCGGTGTTCGGCCCGGGCGCGTTGAAGTTCCCGGAGCGCGGCGTCGGCGTCGAGAACTACCGCGAGCGTCTGAGGAAGCTCGGGTTCGATCCAGACAACCTGCAGCCCGCGCGTCCCCAGATGCCGACGCGCGAAGACCGCCTGCGCGCAGCGATCGAAGAGCTTCACCACGCCGACCTCATCGACGACGAAGAGCGCGAGCGTCTCGTCGAGCGCCTCGACGAGCCCACGCCGGGTCAGGCACCCGCCTGACCCCGAGCGGCCCAGCGCAGCGAGACGGCGGGGTCAGGCAGGGGCCAGACCCTTGCCCGGGTAGACAACACGCTTTAGGCTGCACGCGCCGCATTTCCCGCGCTTGCGAAATGTGCCGTACGCTCTAGCCGCTGCGAGCTTCGGGGTCAGGCACGTGCGCGACCCCGCGCCGCGGCGTTTCGCCGACCGCGAGGCGGGACACGAACGTGCCCAATGATCGGACGCATCATCGGGCTCATCGTCGTCGGCTTGATCGTCGGCGCGCTCGGCAGGCTCCTGCACCGCGGGCCCGATCCGATGCCGATCTGGCTGACGATCGTCATCGGCGTTGCTGCCACGATCATCGCCGGCCTGCTCATCGGCGGCGTGCTCGGGTTCATCCTCGCCGTGATCATCGCCGTCGTGCTGGTTGCTCTCGTCGGCTCGTACGGCGGTCGCGCGCGGCGCGTCTAGAGCTCTGCGACGACGAGCGGCTTGGGCCCGCGGGCGAAGCGGCGCTGCGCCGTGAGGCCCCAGTCGCCGTCGCGCCAGATGTACGTCTCCGCGAGGAGCGTGACGTCGGTCGCCGTGTAGACGACGCACCCGCGCGCCTCGCCGCGCCGCTGCGGGCGAGGCTGGCCGAACCCCGGCGCGATCGACACGACGACGCCACGTGTGTCGCCCTCGATCACCTCGAACTCGTGCCGTTCGCTGACGGTCGCCTGGTGGATGTGCCCGCCGAGTATCAGCTCCGCGCCCGAGTCGACGAGCGTGGCGAGCACATGCGAGCGATGGGCGACCGGGCGCTTGCGCGTGCGCCACGGCGCGCCGACGAGCTGGTGGTGCAGCACGACGACGCGCAGAGCGCCGGGCGCCGCCTCCTCGAGCCGCGCGCGCACGCGCTCGAGCTGCGCCGCCTTCACGCCGCCGGACTGGTGGCGGTACGGCCGCACGGAGTTCACGCCGACGACCTGCAGCGTCTCGCTCGCGTGCACCGGCTCCGTCGTCTCCCACTGCCGCTCGAACTCGCGCCACGGCGTCGTGAAACGCGCGGGGAACGTGTACGGGATGTCGTGGTTGCCCGGAACGGCGACGACCGGCGGCCCCAGCGACCGCAGCGCCGCAGCCGACCGCTCGTGCTGGTCGCGGCGCCCGCGGTGCGTGAGATCGCCGCTCGCGATGACGAGCTCCGGCGAGGTCCGCTCGACGAGAGCCGCCACCGCCAGCTCCACTTCAGGCGACTCGTGCGCGCCCATGTGGAGATCCGAGACATGCAGGATGCGCGTAAGCACCGCCGAAGGAGGCTATACAGTGGCTGCGATGCCTGAAGAGCAGTCGGCAGAGATCTTCGACGACCTCTACCTCGGCCTGCGGGCCGGGGGCGCGCTGCGCAAGCAGCGGCGGGGCGAAGCTCTGACGCCGGAAGAGCGCGAGGCGCTCGGACGCTGGCAGCGCCTGTCTCCGTGGCGCAAGGGCATCGCGATCGGCGGCTTCGCCGTCGGCACGTTCGGGCTCGGGTTCACGCTCGGCGGCCTCGTGTTCGGCCGCTGGCGCAAAGCCTGATCAGGTCTCCGCTTCCTTCGCGCTGAAGATCACTGCGGGCGTCTCCTCCTCCGCAGGATCGACATCGCGCAGGATCACGTCGAAGAGCGTAACGGCGACGGCCGCGATCGGCACCGCGAAGAGCACTGCCCAGCCGCTGAACAGGATCCCGATCGACGTCACGGAGACGAGCACCAGCAGCGGCGAAAGACCGACCGCTTCGCCGAGCACCTTCGGCATGACGAAGTAGTCCTCGATCAGCCGCACGCCGAGCACGCAGCCGGCCGCGAGCGCCGCGACGGTGATCGACGAGGTGAAGCCGACGGCGACGGCGATGAGCCCTGCGGACAGCGGCCCGATCACCGGGATGACTTCGAGCAAGCCGGCGGACGAGCCGACGAGGATCCAGTACGGCTCGCCGATCGCCCAGAACAGCAACGAGAGGACGAGCCCGACCGCCAGGATCAGCAAAACCTGGCCGCGCACGAACGCGCCGAGCCGCAGGTCGATCAGCTGCCAGGTGTCGCGGACGAGCTTCCGCTTGGGCCGCGGCAGCAGCCCGGTCACCACGTCGATCGTCTTGTCGCGCTCGAAGATCCAGTACGCGGCCGCCGCAAGCATGAAGAACAGGCCGATCAGGACCTCGAAGGCCACCCGGCCTGCCGACACCGCCGGGCCGACGAAGTGACTCGCCTTGGGAAGATTGCGCAGGCGCCGCTGCAGCGCTGTCAGTACCTGGTGCTTGATGCCCGTCGAGTGCTTCGCGGCGTGCGCGATCTCTGCCTTTCCGCTCGGGCTGAGCGCGTGATCGACCTCGTGGAGCGCAGCAGGCGCCGCGAACGAGAGTGCCAGAGCGATGAGGCCGATCAGGATGGCGTAGTGCAGCAGCACCCCCACAACCCGCGTCACGCGCATGCGCTGGAGCCAGTCGACGCCCGGCCGGATCGCCGCCGCGATGATCATCGCCGCGAAAATGAGCCCGACGACGAGCCGGATCTTCCAGAGCGCCAGCGAGACCACCACGATGGCGATCACCACGATCGTCTGGATTGCCGTCCGCTTCGCCACCTCGGTCATAGAGCTGCCGTTTTCCATTCAGGGAACCTTTGTACACCCCTGTACGAACACACGTTCGCGCGATACAATGGCCGTCCCATGGCAGCCGACGAGCTAGTCGTCCACGGCGCCCGGGAGCACAACCTGAAGGACGTCACGGTCCGGCTCCCGCGGAACGCCCTCATCTGCATCACCGGACTCTCCGGGTCCGGGAAGTCCAGCCTTGCCTTCGACACGATCTACGCCGAGGGTCAGCGCCGCTACGTCGAGTCGCTGAGCGCCTATGCGCGGCAGTTCCTGCAGATGATGGAGAAACCGGACGTCGACTCGATCGAGGGCCTCAGCCCCGCGATCTCGATCGACCAGAAGACGACCTCGCGCAACCCGCGTTCCACGGTCGGGACGGTCACGGAGATCTACGACTACCTGCGCCTGCTCTTCGCGCGCGTCGGGCGGCCGCACTGCCCGGTCTGCGGCCGGCCGATCGCGGGCCAGTCGATCGACTCGATCGTGGAGCAGATGCTCGTGCTCCCCGAGGGCACGCGCTTCACGGTCAACGCGCCGGTCGTGCGCGACCGCAAGGGCGAGTACAAGGATCTCTTCGAGGAGCTGCGCAACGAGGGCTTCTCGCGCGTGAAGGTCGACGACGAGCAATACACGCTCGACGAGGCGCCGACACTCGACAAGAAGTTCAAGCACACGATCGACGTCGTCGTTGACCGGCTGGTGATGAAGGAAGACCTGAGGCTTCGCCTGACGCAGAGCGTCGAGACGGCGCTGCAGCTGGCCGACGGCCTCGTCGAGATCGACATCGTCGACGGCGAGACGCGCACGTACTCCGAGCGTTTCGCGTGCCCCGAGCACGGCGTGTCGCTGCCGGAGCTGCAGCCGCGCATCTTCTCGTTCAACGCGCCGCACGGCGCGTGCCCGCGCTGCACCGGTCTTGGTGCTCAGCAGGAGATCGACCCGGACCTGCTCGTGCCCGACCCGTCGCTGTCGATCGACGACGGCGCGCTCGTGCCGTGGGCAGTGGGCGGCAGCGGCTTCTACGAGTCCGTGATCCAGGCAATCGCCGACCGCTACGAGATCCCCACCGACGTCGCGTGGGCGGAGCTGACGACCGAGCAGCAGGACTACTTCCTGTACGGCACCGGCGGCGACAAGGTCTACGTCCAGTACCGCAACAAGATGGGCCGGCGCCGCTCGTACATGGTCGACTTCGAGGGCATCATCAAGTCGCTCGAGCGCCGCTACCGCGAGACCGACTCGTCGTCGCAGCGCGAGCGCATCGAGGAGTACATGTCGCTGCGTCCGTGTCCTGTGTGCAAGGGCGCGCGCCTCAAGCCCGAGGTGCTGGCCGTCACCGTCGGCGAGCGCAACATCCACCAGTTCACGCAGCTGTCGATCTCGCGCGCCCTGCAGTTCCTCGACTCGCTCGATCTCACCGAGACCGAGCAGCTGATCGGCGCGCGCATCGTCAAGGAGATCCGCGAGCGCCTCACGTTCCTCAACGACGTCGGCGTGGGGTATCTCGCGCTCGATCGCGCGTCCGCGACCCTTTCCGGCGGCGAGGCGCAGCGCCTGCGGCTCGCAACGCAGATCGGCTCGCAGCTCGTCGGCGTGCTCTACATCCTCGACGAGCCGTCGATCGGCCTCCACCAGCGCGACAACGACAAGCTGATCGGCACGCTCGAGCGGCTGCGCGACATCGGCAACACGGTTGTCGTCGTCGAGCACGACGAGCAGATGATGCGCAGCGCCGACTGGCTCGTCGACATGGGGCCGGGTGCCGGCGAGCACGGCGGCCACGTCGTCGCCGAAGGCTCGGCGGCGAAGGTGCAGCGCAACAAGAAGTCGGTCACCGGGCAGTTCCTCGCCGGCACGCGGCAGATCGCGGTGCCCGACCGCCGCTCGGAGGATCGTGGCTGGTTCACCGTGAGTGGCGCGCGCGAGCACAACCTCAAGGGGATCGACGTCGACTTCCCGATCGGTCGCTTCATCGCCGTCACCGGCGTCTCGGGCTCTGGCAAGTCGACCCTCGTCAACGAGATCGTCTACAAGGCGCTCGCCAACCAGCTGAACCGGATGCGGGTGAAGCCGGGCGCGCACAAGTCAGTCGAGGGCATTGAGGCGTTCGACAAGGTGATCGAGATCAACCAGCGCCCGATCGGCCGCACGCCGCGCTCGAACCCCGCGACCTACACCGACCTCTTCACACACGTCCGCGAGCTGTACTCGCTGACGCAGGACTCGAAGGTGCGCGGCTACAAGCCGGGGCGCTTCTCCTTCAACGTGAAGGGCGGCCGCTGTGAGACGTGCAAGGGCGACGGCCAGATCAAGATCGAGATGCACTTCCTGCCGGACGTCTACGTCCCGTGCGAGACGTGCAAGGGCAAGCGCTACAACCGCGAGACGCTCGAGGTGCGCTTCAAGGGCAAGACGATCGCCGACGTGCTCGAGATGTCGGTGGAGGAGGCGCTCACCTTCTTCGCGAAGATCCCGAAGCTCCGGCGGCGCCTGCAGACGCTGCACGACGTCGGCCTCGACTACATGCGGCTGGGCCAGCCGGCGACGACGCTGTCCGGCGGTGAGGCGCAGCGCGTGAAGCTCGCGGCTGAGCTGTCGAAGGTCGCGACCGGCAAGACGCTGTACATCCTCGACGAGCCGACGACGGGTCTCCACTTCGCCGACATCGAGAAGCTGCTCGAGACGCTGCAGCGGCTCGTCGACGGCGGTAACACGATGCTCGTGATCGAGCACAACCTCGACGTGATCAAGCAGGCCGACTGGCTGGTCGACCTCGGGCCCGAGGGCGGCGAGGACGGCGGCGAGATCATCGCCACCGGCACGCCCGAGGACGTCGCGGCGGTCGACGGGTCGTACACCGGGCAGTTTCTGCGGGCGCTCATCGAGCGGCGCGCGGTCGCCGCGGCGTGAATCTCCGTAACCGGCGCTTCGTCCTCTCGATGCTCGGCGTCTTCGCCGTGCTCCTCTTCGGCGGCGGGATCCTGGCCGGCTACCTCTCGCGCAACGACAAGATCTGTCCCGACGGCAAGCCGCCGATCGCGCAGCGCTCCGAGGTGATCGGCTCGACGGAGTACAAGTGCCACGGCGGCGTGGTGGTCACGAAGTAACCTGATCTGCGATGCGTGACTGGTGGCTGCGGACGCTGCTCGTGCTTCAGCACCCGCGTCCGGTGTTCGTGGCGCTGCGCGACGAGTCGAAGCAATCGCTTTCCGATCGCGCGGAGCCGATCATGGCGATCGTGATCCTCGCGGGGATCGCAGGCGCGCTCGCGAGCGGGCCGGCGGGGCACCTGATGGATCCGAGCCAGTTCGACCCGGCGGCGCAGTACGACGCGGTCGAGGTCGCCATCTGGGCGTTCATCGCTGGCGGCATCTCCGGTGTCTTCGGTTACTTCATCCTCGGCGGCCTCGTGCACCGCTCCGCGAAGCTGCTCGGCTCGCAAGGGACGTTCCGGCGCAACCGCCAGATCCTCGCGTTCGCGGCAGTGCCGATCGCGCTGTCCCTCGCCCTCTGGCCTGTGAAGCTCGCGCTCTACGGCGGCGACGTCTTCCGCACGGGCGGCAGCGACGCGGGGACGGGGTCGCACGTGTTCGCCGCGCTCGAGCTCGCGTTCATCGCGTGGGCGGTGGCGCTACTCGTAATCGGCGTGCGAGCCGTTCACGGCTGGACCTGGCAGCGCGCCATCGCGACGTGCGTGGTCGCTGTCGCGATCGTCGCGGTGATCGTCGGCGCGGTCTACTCGCTGCAGTTCATACCCGGCTACGAGTAGCGAGCGCCGACTCGAACGCTGCGAGCTGCTCCTCCGGCATCGCGTACGTGTGCACGTCCTCCGGGAACGCGCCGCCGCGAACGTCGGCTGCATACTGCGCGACGGCCTCGCCGATCACGTCGGCGATCTCGGCGTAGCGCTTCACGAACCGCGGAGCACGGCCGCTGTAGATGCCGAGCAGGTCGTGCCAGACGAGCACCTGCCCGTCGCAGCCTGCCCCTGCGCCGATGCCGATCGTCGGGATGTCGAGCGCCGCGGTGATGCGCGCTGCGACTTCGGTCGGCACCGCTTCGAGCACGAGCGCGAACGCGCCTGCCTCCTGCAGCGCGAGCGCGTCGTCGTACAGCTTCAGCGCGGCATCGGCCGTGCGGCCCTGCGCCTTGAAGCCACCGAGCTTCGTCGCCGACTGCGGCGTGAGGCCGATGTGCGCCATGACGCCGATGTTCGAGTCGGCGATCGCGCGCACCCGCGAGACCATCCGCCCGGCGCCTTCGAGCTTGACGACGTCTGCGCCGCCTTCCTTGACCAGTCGGATCGCGTTGCCGACCGCCTGCTCGTCCGACACCTCGTACGACCCGAACGGCAGGTCGCCGATCACGAGCGGCCGGTTCGCCCCGCGGGTCACCGCGCGCGTCAGGAAGATCATCTCGTCGAGCGTGACGGGCACGGTTGTCTCGTGGCCGAGCATCACCATCGCCACGGAGTCGCCGACGAGGATCAGCTCGACGCCGGCCTCGTCCGCAAGCCGCCCTGCAGGCGCGTCGTAGGCGGTGATCATCACGATCTTGTCGCCGCGCGCCTTCATCTGTGCGAGCTCGGGCAGCGGCAGCTTCCCGGCCGCAGGTGTCTTCGGGCGGGTGCTCATTCAGTGTCTCCTTCCAGGAGGACGTTGTCGATCAGGCGGGTGCCGCCGATCTGCGCAGCGACGGCAAGCGTGAGGCCGTCGAGATCGGCGACCTCGACGTAGTCGGGGGTGATGCCGGCGTCCGCAAGCACATCGCGCGCGCCTGCGGCGTCGCGCATCGCGAGTGCTCGCGGGATTGCCAGCGCCTGCGCGCGCTGGTCCGTGGACAAGCGCGCGTTGCGTGACGACAGGGCGAGACCGTCGGCGTCGCGCACGGTGTCGACGACGCGGATCTCGAGATCCAGGTTGAGGTCGCGCACCATCTGCTTCAGCACGGCGACCTGCTGCGCGTCCTTCCGCCCGAACCATGCGCGGTGCGGGCGGACGATGTTGAACAGCTTGAGGCAGACGGTCGCGACGCCGCGGAAGTGGCCGGGCCGGTGCGCGCCTTCGAGACCCTCGGCGACTCCTTCCGGCACGACCCAGGTCGCGAATCCTGCCGGGTACATCTCGGAAGCCGCCGGTGCGAACAGCACGTCGACGCCGTGCTCCTCGGCGATGCGCGCGTCGGTGTCGAGGTCGCGCGGGTAGGCGTCGAGGTCGGCGCCGTCACCAAACTGCGCCGGGTTGACGAACACGCTCGCGACGAGGACGTCGCACTCGCTGCGTGCAGCTTCGAACAGCGCGGCGTGGCCGGCATGCAGCGCGCCCATCGTCGGCACGAGGCCGATGACGCCGCGCGTCGGTAGCGCGAGCTCGCCGATCGAGCGCGCCACCATCATGCGCGTGTCGCCTCGGTGAGCGTGGTGTAGATCGGCTCGAGCTCCGGCGCGTGCGCGCGGATAGCCGCGAGGTGGCGCTCGATCGTCTCCCAGTCGCCGCGCGTCAGCGGGCCGGTGAGCTCGAAACCGTTCGCGATCGTGCGCTCCATCAGCGGCACGAGCGACTCGGGCGGCACACCCGCCTCGTCGAGCAGCCGCCCCGCCACGCGGTAGAGCGTCACGAGGAAGCTCGAGGCCACCGCTGCGCCGGCGTGGTACAGCGCGCGCTTGTCGTCGGCGAGCGCAAACGGCTTGAGCCCGAGCGTGTCGGCGAGCCACAGCGCCTGCACGCGGGCCTCCTCGCTCTCCGCGGTGATCGCGCCCCACGCGCCGTCGAGCTGCTCCGGCCCCTTGCCTTTCACGAGCGTCTGCAGCGGGTGCACGGAGAAGCGCCGCGCGTGCGGCTCGAGCGCGGCGAGCGGCGTCGCGCCGGAGACGTGCGCGACCCACGGGCCGGGCTCGATCCCGCGTGCGACCTCCACGATCGCGCGGTCGGGGACGCAAAGCAGGCGGAGCTCGCCGTCCTCTCGGACGGGGACACCGCGCTCGCGCAGCCGGGCTGCGATCGCGGAACCGGCACGGCCGCCGGCACCGATGACGGTGACGCTGGTGAACATGTCGCTCCAGCTCCTTGCGGATGCCGGGCACGGTAATCGTACATCCGAATGGGCTGCCAAGATGCCGTTCGATAAGGTTGCCCTGGTGCCGATCTACGAATACGTCTGCATGAGCTGCGAGTCCCATTTCGAGGAGCTCGTAGGCATGGCTGAGCCCGATCCGGCGTGCCCCGACTGCGGGAACGTCAAGGTCGCGAAGCAGTTCAGCGCATTCGTCGCTCACGGCACCGCCGGACAGCCCAGCTTCGGTGGTGGCGGCTGTTGCGGCGGTAGCTGTGGCTGCTGCTGACCGCGAGCTGGCCCTCCTCGCGTACGCCGACGTGGCCGCGGGCTGCACGGCCTGTGCGCTCGCAGAAGGCCGCACGCAGGTCGTTTTCGGCTCGGGGTCACCGGGCTCCGACCTGATGTTCGTCGGCGAAGCGCCCGGCTTTCACGAGGACAAGAACGGCGTGCCGTTCGTCGGCGCCGCCGGCAAGCTCCTGTCGAAGCTGCTCGAAGGCATCGGGCTGACGCGTGAGGAGGTCTACATCGCGAACGTCCTCAAGTGCCGCCCGCCGGGGAACCGCGACCCGCTGCCCGAGGAGATCTCGTCCTGCGAGCCGCATCTGTTCAAGCAGATCGAGCTGATCCAGCCGAAGCTGATCGCAACACTCGGCAACTTCGCGACGAAGCTCCTCTCCGGCAAGCCGACCGGGATCACGCAGGTGCACGGCCGCGAGCAGAAGGTGACGCTCGGCGGCATGGACGTGACGCTGTATCCGATCTTCCACCCGGCGGCGGCGCTCTACACGCCGCGGATGCTCCAGGTGCTCGAGGAGGACTTCCGCCGCATCCCGGAGCTCCTCGGCCGCACGCTTGCCCCGCCGCCGCCTCCGCCGCTCGTTGACGCGCAGCCGGTTCAGCTCGGCCTCTTCTAGCCCTCGACCCGCCGGCCGAGGGCGGCCACGCTTGCGGCGAAGCCGGCGAGGCCCAGCAGCCATGCCCACGAGAGGCCCGCTCCGACGAGCGCGCCGCCCGCAAGCGGGCCGGCGGCGAACGCGGCGCCGATCGCGGCCCAGAGCAGCGCGTTGTAGCGGCCGCGCAGCGCGTCGGGGGCCAGTTCGTTCGCCGTGGCGAACAGCACCGGGATCAGCGCCGTCTCGGCGATGCCCATCGTGGCGAGCGCCGCCACCAGTGCCGCCGCCGGCAGGATCGTGCCGGGCAGGAATGACGCGGCGGCGGACAGCCCCCAGCACAGCGCCAGGCCCGCTGCGCCGACGGCGATCAGGCGATGCCGGGCGATCGCCGCCGTGCGGCGCATGACCTGTCCCTGGAGCGCGACGACCACGACCGTGTTCGCGAGACCTGCGATGCCCACGATCCCGATCGGAAGCCCGACCGTCGACACGGTGTACAGCGGGAACGAGACGTCGATCTGCGTCAGCCCGACGAACGCGACGAACGTGATCGCGAGGATCCGCAGGAACGCGCGGTCGCGCAGCACCGCCGCGTACCCGCCGTGCGCGACGCCGCGCTCGCGCACGACTTCCGGCGCGCCGCGCAGCACGACCGCGAACAGAAAGTAGGACGCTGCATCGGCGATGAACAGCCAGCGCAGGCCGCCGGTGCCGAGCGTCGCGAGGGCGCCGCCGAGTGCAGCACCGGCGCCAAGGCCGACGTTCGTAGCGACGTTCAGCGCGGCGAAGGCGTTCGTCCGCTCCTGCCCCTCGGTCAGCTGCGCGACGATCGCGTCCACGCCCGGCCGCGAGACTGCGCGTCCTGCCGCGAATACGAGCGCCATCGCGACGGCGGCCGTGAGGCTCGACGCAAACGCGAGACCCACGCACGCCGCAGCCTGGAGGAGGGTCGCCGCCGCCGATGCGCGCGCAGTGCCGAGGCGATCGAGGACGACGCCGCCCGGCGCGGTCAGCACGACGCTGCCGCCCGTCATCGCGGCGAACACCAGCGCGGCGCCCGCGGGCGAGAAGCCGAACGCGCGGATGAAGTAGAGCGCGGCGAACGGCAGCAGCATGCCGTCGCCGACGAGCGAGAGGACGTTGCCGCCGAGGATGCGGCGGACGGCGTCGCGAGGAGTGGCGGTGCGGGGGAAGGGAAGTGCGATGGACACGGCGGGCCTCCAGTTCGGCGGGATCGACGTGATCCACTGTGCGCCTAAGTGCCATACGTCCGCCTCGGACGGATGCCG